>JBKJRG010000222.1:0-4925 GCA_046594805.1 Opitutaceae bacterium
ACGCGCCAGGTCCATGCTGAGAAAACGCTCAACGAGTACCTCGGCCTGGCATCGGCATTTTTCAACTGGCTCGAACGGCATGGCCGCGCCCAATACAACCCCCTGCGCCTCGTCACCAAGGCGGAAACGAAGGGCAACGAGCGGCGTGTGCGCCGTGCCCTATCGCAGGCGGAAATCGACCGCCTGATTGCCGGAAGCGGCAAACGAGGTCTCGCCTACCTCGTGGCGATTTACACCGGCCTGCGCCGGGGCGAAATCAAACAGCTCACTTGGCTCGATGTGCACCTCGATGCGCCGAAGCCTTATTTGGAGGTGCGGGCTTCCACGACGAAGAACAAGAAAATGGCCGTGCTGCCACTGCTGCCCGCCCTCGTCGCCTCGCTGCGTCAGCATCGAGAAAGTGAAGGCGAGCGGGACGGCAGGGTTTTCCGGACGGGTGTTCCATCGGCGAAGAGCTTGGCGGCTGATCTGGTCGCGTCGGGAACAAAGGTCGTCGACAGTCTCGCCCGTCGCGTCGATTTCCATGCGTTGCGGCACACGTTCGCGACGCTGCTCAACCAAGCCGACATTCCGCCCCGCGTCGTGATGGAGCTGATGAGGCATAGCGATATGCGGCTGACGCACAAAACCTACACTGACGCCACAAGCCTGGCGCTGTTCAACGAACTGGAGAAACTCCGCGCGCCGTTACCTTCCCCACTGGCTTCCCTGAAATCTGGGTTTTCCTGTCCAAATGGGGAAGGTTCTGTCCCAAAGTGTCCGAAAAAAGAGGAAGCCGAAATTATCGCAATTAACGGCAATGCACCATCTTTGGGTGCAGTTGTCCCCGATTGGGAAAAGGGGCAACTGGCGGAGGAGACGTGATTTCAACAAGAACCAAAGTGGCGCTAATAGATGTATTTCATCCTCACCGGCTCGCAGAGTTATGCATCCATCGGCCATGGCCCACGCAGCACGCCTGGTTCAGAGCATGAAAGCAGGAGAATCGCCGGGAAAAAATAACGCCATTTGCGCCAGCAAACCGCGAGGCTGAGATCGCTGAAATGTGGGATGTGGCTCGTTGAATTTCCCAGTGGGGATAGTTCTTCCTCGGAATATGCGGTGCCGATTGCGACTCTCATCCCGATGCCTCTCCGCGTCGCCCTTCTTACCTTCTTCGGCGTGTTTTTGCTCGGAGCTCGGGCAGGAGCCACGGACCTGTTCGACGGGTTCGCCGATGGCTGGCGCACGCACTGGCGGGAGGAGAAATTTTTCACCAAGGCGACCCGCTATGAGGTCCTCATCGAGGATGGGCGGCGCGTGCTGCACGGAGTGAGTCAATCGGCTCATGCCGGACTTCTGCGTACCATCAAGGTGAAGGCCCCGGCGCACGCACGCCTCGACTGGCGGTGGAAAGTTCTCGCACCGCTTACCGGCAACACCCGTGAGCGGGAACGCGCGGGCGACGATTTTACCGCCCGCGTCTTTGTCGTATTCGAGACGTCGGCTATTCCGCTCCGCACCCGCGCCATCAACTACGTCTGGGCGGCGCACGAGCCGGTCGGGGCCGTGTTTCCCAGCCCCTATGCGAAAAACGTCGCGATGATCGTTGTCCGCTCCGGTCCTGCCGATGCCGGCCGCTGGCTCGGCGAATCGCGTGACGTGCTTGCCGACTACCGTCGGTTTTTCGGCAGCGCCCCCACGCAGATCAGCGCCGTCGCCGTGCTCGTTGACACCGACAACACCGGTCGCGCCGCCGAAGCGTGGTTTGCCGATCTCGTCCTCGCCACAACCCCGCCGCTTTCGGACACGCCGCGATGAGTTTCACGCCCGCGATCTCGGTCGTCATCCCAACGCTCAATGAGGCCGTGCGTCTCGCCGCCACTCTGGCCAATGTCCGCACGACGCTGCCTGCCGCCGAAATCATTGTCGCCGATGGCGGCAGCACCGATGGCACGCCGCACCTTGCCGCCGGCAACCTGACGCGCGTCTTCTCCTGCGCCCGCGGTCGGGGCGTCCAACTCGCAGCCGGTGCCGCTCAGGCCCGGGGCGAAGTGCTCCTCTTTCTCCACGCCGATACTCATCTCCCCGCGGATGCCGCCACCCACGTTGCCGCTTACTTCGCCCGGCCCGAGGTGCTGCTCGGCACTTTCCGTCTTGCCTTCGACGAGGGCGGACGGTTTCTCCGCGCCTGCGCCTGGCTCACGCGCTTCGATTCCGTATTCACGCGTTTCGGCGATCAAGGAATCGTCGTGCGACGGAGTTTTTACGACGAACTGGGCGGCTTCCCTTCGTGGCCTTTGTTCGAGGATGTCGAGCTGCTGCGACGCGCGCGGCGAGTCACGCGCGTGTGGTCGTTTCCCGCGGAAGTAACGACTTCGGCGCGGCGGTTTCGCCGGCATGGCGTGTGGCGCCAGCAGTTTCGGAACGCGACAATGCTGGTGCGATTTCTCGCCGGCGAGCCGCCTGAGCGACTGGCGCAAGAGTATCGAACCGACCCCGCGGAGGCACGCCAGTCCAGCGTCGAATCTCGCCGCTCCTGAAAATTTTTACGCTCGGCCAGTCTCCCGGATGGCAGGGATGGCTCGTCGCGGCGACCGGCTCGGTGGCTCTGTATTTTCCGCCCGTTTCATTCAGGAAGCCCCGCGCCGATTTGCAACTGCCCGCCTGTGCAATCGCCGTGCCGCCGAGACGGGCGTTTTCTTTTTCGGTCACACGCGCGGCGTTTTTCCCGTCTAACATGATGAATCCCTTCCATCCCATGAAAAAAACATTTGTTCTCGAAGCCATCAGCATCGCCTGCCCTTGGGTGAACGCATTTGATTACGTGAGCGACCGCTCCGCGCTCCCGACCTGGACCAAAGCGTTCAAAAACGTCACGCCCACCGGGGCGGCTTACGAAACCCCAGTCGGCATCGTGCAGATCGGCCTGGAGGTGATTGCAAATCGCGACACTGGCGTGGTGGACTGGATCATGAAGTTCCCGGACGGCAACGTGGAGCGGGCTCACGCTCGGGTGATTGCGGAGGACGCGAACCGCACCAACGTTCAGTTCTTCCTCGCGCCGAAGCTACCGCCCGAGGTTCTCGCCGAAATCGTCGAAAAATATTCTGCGATCATTCGGGAAGAATTAGATCTCCTCAAAGCGGCACTGGAGCATCCGGCGACGAAGTCGCGCCCGGCATGACGAATCCCTCCGACGAACTGGTGGCTTCGGCCAGAGCGGGAAGCCGCCCGGCGCTGGCGGCGTTGATTCGGGAGATCCAACCCGGACTGTTCGCGCTTTGCGTTCGCATGCTCTGGCATCGCCAGGATGCCGAGGACGCCTGTCAGGAAATTCTGGTCAAGTTGGTGACCCGGTTGGCGTCCTTTCGCGGCGACAGCGGGTTTACGACTTGGGCCTATCGCGTCGCGGTGCGTCATTTGATCGATTTTCGGCGCAGTCAAGTCGAAGGCTCCGTGACCACGTTCGAGGCGTTTGCGGAGGATTTGCACCCGGGGCCGCAAGCGGCGCCCCGCGATCTTCGGGCACGACCGGATTACAACCTCTTGCTGCATGAGGTGAAGACGGGCTGCTCGCTGGCGATGCTCCTCTGCCTGGACCGCGAGCACCGCGCGGCCTACATCGTCGGCGAGATTCTCGAGTTCGAGCATCGCGAGGCCGCGAGCGCCCTGGGCGTTTCGCCGGCAACCTTCCGCAAGCGGCTCTCGCGGGCTCCGGGACGCGTGCTGGAGTTCACGCGCCGCTCGTGCGGGCTCGTGAATCCGGATGCCACCTGCCGGTGCGCGCGCCGCCTCGGGGCCGCGGTCGCGCTCAAACGCGTGAATCCAAACGAGCCGCACCACGCAACGCCCGATGTCGCCCACGTTCCTTTCGCGGAGGTGGAACACGCCATCGGCGAACTGGAGGCAGGGCGCCGGGCCGTGGCTCTCTTTCGCTCTCAGTCGATTCCGGCGTCGACACGGGACTTCGCCGCAACGCTGGCCGACCTACTTCAGCAAGCCGACGGTCGGGCATCCGCCGCTCGGCGAGCTGCGGACAGCTAGAAATCGAAAGAATCCTTCCCCTGCGCTTTGCACTGTTCGGACCGAACGCCTCGAACGTCCCAGCCGGTTCAGGCTCTTTGCCACTCCAGCCACTTCGCGAACAGACGTTTCACGAACGGCGTCAGGCGTGTGCGGTTGTAGAGATCGCCGACTTTGCGGATGGCCTCGGCTTGCGTCGGGTAAGGATGAATCGCGCCCGCAATCGTCCCGAGGCCGATCTTGGCTGTCATCGCCAGCGAGAGTTCGCCGATCATGTCGCCGGCGTGTGCGGCCACGACGGTCGCGCCGAGGATTTCGTCGGTGCCTTTCCGCACATGCACGCGGACGAAGCCTTCAGCTTCGCCGTCGAGGATTGCGCGGTCCACTTTACCCAGCTCCTGGGTAAACGTGTCCACCTCGATGCCTTTCGCCTTCGCCTCGCGCGGGTGCAGGCCCACGTGTGCGATCTCCGGCGAAGTGTAGGTGCACCACGGAATCGTAAGCGCGCTCGCCTTCTTTCGGCCCTTGAAAAGCGCGTTTTGAATCACGATGCGCGCCATGAAATCCGCCGCGTGCGTGAATTGATACGGCGAACAGATGTCGCCACACGCGAAGACGCGCGGATTGGTCGTGCGCAGGTTGTCGTCCACGATGACGCCTTTTTTCCCGTATTCCACGCCCGCGGTTTCGAGCCCGAGGCCCTCGACATTGGGCGCGCGACCGACCGCCACGAGCAGTTGGTCCACGAGGAGATCGTGGTCGCGGCCATGGGACTCGACGAGCAGGCGCACGCCATCCGGCGTCTTCGCGAGCCGCAGATTTTTTCCGGCGCTGAGAAGTTTCACGCCGTCGCGCAGGAGCGCCGCCTGCAGGATCATCGCCGCGTCGCGGTCCTCGCGCGGGAGCACGCCGTTGATCGA
>JBKJRG010000393.1:0-15505 GCA_046594805.1 Opitutaceae bacterium
GAAAATTACCTCTGGGCATCAGAAGACATTAGCGCAGCCAGTGGGACAATGCCTGTCCCACCCGCGCCCCTGGCCGTGGAAACTGTCGATTCATGGGATATCGATCAGGCGGGGCCCGCATTTGCTTCGACCCAGCGGCGGAAGAAAGGACTGTCGAACAGGGTGGAAGAGCCTTCGCGGACCAATATTTCGCGGTCAATCATTGCCTTCACGGCGGTGGAGGCAGTGGATGCGGTCTTGATACCGTATATGCGCAGGGTGGTTGCCGCGAAGAGCGGCAGCCCCGCGACGGCAGCCCGCAACATCACCCGTTGCGCGTGCGAGAGCGCCCGCCAGCGCTCCACGAACTCGTCACTGAGTTCGCCCAGCGCAATCTGGTCCATGGCCACCTTTACCACGTCCCCCTTGCGCTTTTCGGCGACGAGTTGAAACACGGCCTTCGCCAGACGAACAACGTCGCCCGTGCAAGGACCGGCTGCGGTCACGACGGCCTGCCCGAAGCTCGCTTCCGCGAGTCCACCTCGTTTGGCGCGGGCATTGATCCACTCCGCCAGCAGCTCCGCGTCGATAGGACCGACCGGAATGGTTTCAAGCTGCTTGTAGAACGCGGCCTTGGGCTCCGTCATCCATTGCAGAATCTGGTGGTTCGAACCGGAGAAAAAATAATTCACGTGGGCATGGCGCTGCATGATGCCCCTCAGTTTCCATTCGGCGCGCGCGCCGCCCAAAACGCGGATGTCCTGAAATTCGTCGAACGCGATGGCGACGGCTGTATCGTTCAGCGCCGCGCGCTCGTTGATGAAATCGAGCACCTGCTCGAGCGTCTCCAGGTCCGCGCCTTCGTTCGGCTCGCGCAGTTCCCCGAGCACAAATTTGCCCGCGCGGACGCTGAGCTTGACGTATTTTTGGACGATGCGGAGGAGTTTGGCCGCGACGCGCTCTTCCGGACCTGGCACCAGGTGGAGTAACTTCTTCGCGACCTCGTTGAGGTCCGCCGCGGTGGACAGATCGACAAAAAGCCAAAGCACGTTCGCTTGGTGCGCCGCATGGTGGAGCAGCGACGTTTTTCCCATGCGCCGCCGGCCATGCAAGAGTGCCCTCTGCCCGCGGCCTTTCATCATCCGCTCCAGGCGCGGCAGGAGTTCCTCGCGGTCGGTGAATGACCACCGGGTCGCCGGGAGCTCAAAGTTGAAGGGGTTGGCCAAGGTCATGCTCATCCACTACGGTCGATTGCGTAACGGCGGTTTAAGTAGTGGATTTCACCGTCGGACATCAATACGTAAAACAACGTAACGGCAGTTTGCGTAACGAGTGGCGTCTGATGGTCGGGCGGCGGCAGAAGGGCTCATGTGGGACCGCGAAGACGCCGCGCTCAATCCGGTTGAACCGCAGATTTCGCAGATGGCGCGGATTCAAACTTGCGACACGCCCCTGGCTGCCATAGGTCGATGACATGAAAGCGTGGCGGAGCCTGTTGATCACCTGCCCTTTTTCAGCGGTAGCTTGGGCGCAAGGTCCGGTGCGGACTCCGCCACTCACGGTACAGCCGCGTATGTCGCGGCCGTGACTCCAGACTAGCACGCGCCGCTACGAAGGTCGTGTTGAGCCAGCGGTAGCGTTCGTCCTGCGTTTGAAACGCGAGCCACTTCATGAAGTAATCGCGTTCACCCTGTGCTGGGTCCGGCATTGCGCCGCACCCATTCCTCGAGGGTCTGGGCCTTCACGCCCATTTGCTCCTGCCAGCCGGCGTCGGATTTGAAGCCCGCGGTCACCTTTTCGAACAAACCGAGAAAAGAAAGGGCCAGCGGATCGGTCGTGGCGGCCTGCGCCGCGCGAATGTCGGCCAGCGACATCGTTTCGCGCGTGAACGTTCGTTTCGTGTGCCGCTCGAAGAGTTGGACCGCCTCGAGCTGGGATTCTGCCGACCCGCCAAATCGCAGGGTTTTTCGCGCCACGCGCGGATTCCCGACGGCGCCGGCCACCACCTGGGCAACGTCGTCCAGGGCGATGTAGTGCATGGGCCGGTTGCCATCGCCGTAGATCCGCACTTTGCCCGCGGCAGCGTCGAAGCCCACCGCCGTCGAAAACCACACTTCGGAGAAACACGCCGGCTGGAGAATGGTCCAGTTGAGGCGCGAGCGTTTCAAGCGCTCTTCGGCGTCACGCTTGGCGAGTGCGAGCGGGTAGGTCTGGCCCGCATGATCGAAGGAAACGAAAATGAAATCTGCCACGCCGGCCTTCTCCGCCTCGCTGATGAGGGCCTGCACGCCGGCCCGGTCCACCGTCTCGATCGAATCGCCCTCGCGGCGCGAGAGGGTCGAGCTTGCGGTGCAGATGATCGTACTCACCCCGGCCACCGCGCGCGCCAGCGACGGAGAGTCCTTCAAATCGCCTTTGATCAGCTTCACCCCCGCCGCGGCCAGGGCCTTCGCCTTTTCGGAAGTGGGATCCCGCACGAGACCCGCCACGGGGTTTTTCGCCTGCGCGAGTTTCAAGGCGACGGACATTCCGAGGTAACCGGTGCTGCCAGCGATGAGGATCATATTGAGGGGACGATTGAAGTTTTGATTTCGGGTCGGGGAAAGCAGGCGTCACGGTGTCGATGAGTTCCGCTTTCGGCGAGAAAACGATCAGTGTCCGCCCGAGCCGGCGGCCATCCACGGGTCAAGGGTGAACGCCCGGCAGCGGCGGCCGGACGCCGAAGGCCGTGCCCAATGCCGTCGTCCCGCCCGAGTTGTCGTTTACGCCGGGACGCGCCGACGCGCCGTAGAACAGCACGAGTTGGCGGACGCTTACGATGAGGTCTGCCTGGAATGGCGCCAAGCCGGACTCATGCAGAAGAACTCCCGCGAATCACGCGAATGAACGCGAACTCCAGAGCTGCTGGACGGGAATCGAAGTTGCCCAACCCAACCCACGGTTTGGTTTGGCCTCCCTCGACGGTGGTTTTCATTCGCGTCAATTCGCGTGATTCGCGGGCCACTAAAACGTTCCGGCTTAGCGCCATTGCTGGGATGGACGTTGCGGGATCTTTCGTCACGGCACACGATTCGATACTGGCTTTGGGGTGGGAGCCAGTTCGGTCAGCTTGACCTTCATCCACCGTCCGCTCGGATCGCTCGCTTCAATAACGGTGAATTTGTCGCCCGGCAGCAACATGCCATCGGAGTACGGGGCGTTGATTTCCTTCCGGGCGAAGATGTAAGCCTTCGCCGCCCCCATCTGGCCGGAAACGCTCATGGTCTGCATCGGCGTTTCATCGTCGCGCTTAATCCACAGCGTTTTGCCGGGTTCGCGCACGGCCCGCACCTGGGTGGTCGTTTTCAGCGTCTCCTTGATCGACGAGGGCGCCCCCAGAGCCTGCCAGAAACCAAGTTTGTGTTCCTTCTCCAGCGCGACCGTGGCGACCGTCACCGTGCCGGCCTGGTCACCCAGCGTGATTTTCTGCCTGCTGCCCGACGGACTCGCGATCACCGCGATCATTGCGGCGTCCGGGAGATTGCGCGTTTTTGTCCCGACGGGGACATATTCATCCAGCTCGTTTCCATCCTTGTCCACGAACTTGACGGTCACTCCGCCGCCCGTCGCGCCGACGACGCGGAACTGACGACCTGCGGCAAAGGATTGGGCGGGAGTCGGAGACGAAGCAGGACCGGGGCCGGTGAAAACAGGCTCAGCCGCGTGCGCCGTGCTCACCAGCATCGCCAAAGGTGCAGTGATTGCTCGCAGCACCGCCGTTGGCTCGGTTTTGCCAATCCCCTGGCTGCTAAGCGATGAAATGGTTGCCGGCAGGCTGAGACCAATGATGAAGGCTTTTCTGCGATCGCTTTCCTTGAGAAACCAAGCCGTCGCCGCCCCCAGCCCCGCCAGGAGCAACGCCCCGACCATGTAGGCGGGAGTAATCTCGATGCTGGTCTGCAACTGCTGCGTGAGCTTCATGCCTGCGCGCAAGGCTGGGATGGTCATGCCGCCGATTCCGCCAGCGATGAGTATACTTTTGTCCATAGTGAGTCCTCCGATTAGCTGGGTCAGTTCCGGTGGTGGGGTCAGGTCGGGGTCGGGTCCGGAAAAGTGACGTTTGCTCGCGAACGTCGGCCGCGCACGTCCAACCTTTCCGACCTGCGGCGGATTTGTTCGACAGCAAGGTGCGTAGAGGCTGGACAAAACTTCATATTAAAGCGGCGCGACGTACATCCGGGCGCGTGCACAGGCCCACGCCAGCGGCAGGATAAAAGCCCTTCGGAACCTGAGGGCAGAGGGAGGCGCCAAACGTGAAGCGCGTCGGGCGGGTGTAAGAGAGCTGGAACTAACGGCCGCTGGTAGGCGGTGGGGTGAGGGGAGAAGGAGGAGTCTTGCTGCCACTGACAAGTCTCGACTTCTCGCGACCCTGCGCAAAGGAGTGGCGAATGGTTGGTGCGGAAGGGAAGGCGGAAAGTGTAGTTGGCGGGACCGAGCCGTCCTTCCCGGATGCGACGGCGGCCGCTGACTACGTCGTCCAGAACGAACGCGCGCTGGCGTTCGACGCGCAGTTCCGAAAATTCGCCGTAGGTCGGAAGAAGTAGACTGGGGGAGACCGGACGCCGGACGAGGGAGACGGACGCCAGACGCCAAACTCCAAACTCGCCAGCGACTGCGCGGACCCGGTTCGGAATACAAGACGAGCTAAGTCGAACTAGACTCGAAGGAGATGAGGCCGGCTCGGGCCGCTTTCGGTCACGAAACCTGCGCGATTGGGTGTTCTCCGGCGCAGTGATTTTCGGATCGAGTCTTCGCCAAAATAACCGGTCAAACTCCCGTCAGTCCGGCGTGCGCACGCGCCAGCGCCACCGCCAGCGCCTCGGTGCGGACGGGCTTGGTCAGAAAGTCGTTCATCCCGGCGGCAAACGCCCGTTTCCGGTCGTCCCTCATGGCGCCCGCCGTCAGCGCGATGATCCAGGGCCGCGTTGACGCCGGTCTTTTCGCCCGGATTCGTTGCGTGGTTTCGCAGCCGTCGAACTCAGGCATCTCCACATCCATCAGAATCGCGTCGTACTCGGTGAACTCCATCGCCGCGAGAACCTCCAGACCGTTGCCGACCGCCGTGGCGCGGTAACCCAGACGCTGCAACAGCAGCGTCGCGACTTGCTGGTTCACCGGGTTATCCTCCGCTATGAGCAGCCGGAGGGGACAGCGCTGGCCCAGCGTGGCATCCACCGCGGCGGCCTCCGGTCGGGGCGGCGTGTCACCGGACACCACCGGTGCATCGACCTCGACCGTGAAATGAAACGTCGAGCCGCGGCCGGGCTCGCTCTCGGCCCACATGGTCCCGCCCATCAAGGCCGCGAGACGTTTGCTGATCGCGAGCCCCAGTCCCGTCCCGCCAAACCGCCGGGTGGTCGAGGCATCGACTTGGGAAAACGATTTAAACAGCCGCTCCATGCCCTCGGGCGGAATGCCAATGCCCGTGTCGAGCACGGCAAACTTCAGCCGCAGGCGGCGCGACGCCAGCTCCACCCATTCGGAATCCAGGCTCAACCGGACATGACCTGCGTCCGAAAACTTGATCGCGTTGGCCAGCAGGTTGACGAGAATCTGCCGCAGGCGCGTCGCATCTCCGACGACCTGCGTCGGCACGCGAGGCGCGATGGCGGATTCCAGCCGGATGCTCTTCTTGCTGGCCCGGCCGGCGAAAAGATCGAGCGCGTCAGCGACACATTCCCGCAGATTGAACGGGGCGATCTCCAGGTCGATCCGTCCGGCCTCGATTTTCGAGTAGTCGAGGATGTCATTGATGATGATGAGCAGCGACTCACCCGACAAGTTAATCGTCCGGACGTAGTCGGCCTGGGTGGGCGTGAGCGGCGTGTCGCGGAGGAGTTCGGTCATGCCCATCACCCCATTCATCGGCGTGCGGATTTCGTGGCTCATGGTCGCGAGGAACTCCGACTTGAGCCGCGAGGCCTCCACCGCCTGGTCGCGGGCGAGCGCGAGATTTTCCTCCAGCTGCTTCCGCGCCGTGATGTCTTCAATCTGCGTGACGGCATGGAGCGGCGCCCCGCTCGCCTCGCGCACGAGGGACGCGGTCAGCCGGATCCAGATGACATGGCCGTCGCGGTGGTAATAGCGTTTTTCCATCTGGTGGACGCGCCGGTGGCCGGCGATGAGATCACGCAGCAGCGCCAGATTGGAGGCGAGATCGTCCGGATGGGTGACGTCCTGAAATGTTTTTTGCAGCAGCTCCGCCGCCGTATAGCCGAGAATTTCGCAGAGCGCGGTGTTCACGCGGAGCCAGCGGCCGTCGAGCGCCACGATGGCCATGCCGATGCCGGCGTATTCGAAGGCATGGCGGAATCGTTCCTCGCTCGCCGCGAACTCGGCCGTGCGCGCCGCGGCGATCGCGTTGGCCCGTCGGCCGATGGATTGCAGGCTCGTCACCAAGCCCGCGAGGAGGAAGCTGGCGAAGGCCAGGCTGCCGGCGACCCAGGCAGCTGACGATTTTTCCGCCGCGGGAAATTTTGGTCCGCGCCGCCAGCCCAGCTGAAACGGCTGCCCGCCCATGTTCATTTCGGTCACGCGTTCGAAACGCGGCAGCGGCCCGGTGCCCGCACCGTCGGATGCGTAGAGCAGATGGGCGCTGTCCATGCCGCCGGCTTCGAAGAAATGCAGACGCAGCGTCTTGCCCATCGGGCCGAGGACGCCGTCAAGAAAGAGCTCCGGATACACCTGCGCATAGATCCAGCCGAGGTGGGCGGCGCGCCGCTCCGCCGTGGTGCCGACCGCGGCGCCCTTGGCGTAAAGGGGGACGTAGAGCAGGAGGCCCGCGCGTCGTTGCGTGTCGCGCGAACCCTCAATCCGGTGGTTGATCTGGGGTTCCCCGGTATCGCGGGCGAGCTCGGCGGCGCGCCGGCGGCTCGGGTCCGTGGCGATGTTGCGGCCGATCGGCGGACGGTCGACGAGATTCCCTTCGACATAGGTGACGACATATTTGGTGCGGTCATTGGGATCCTCTGTCGTGGCGGGAAACGGATGGATTTTTGGTTCCGGCTCGCCGGCAACCCGCACGCGCCCCTGCCATTCCCCGGCCCGTTCGGTGGGCACGTCGAGAATGACGCCGAGGCCATTGATTCCCGGGTAGCGCTTGCTTAGCTGGAGTGAGGCCGCAAAAATGCGCCATTCCTCGCGGTCGACGGTTTTGGACGCGGCGTAGAAGGCGGTGCCACCGTGGAGCGCGTCGACATAATTGGTCATCCGCACGCGGATGGCGGCCTGGGCCTCGGCCATGCGTTCACCGAAAAACTCCTCCTCGCTTTGCCGGCTATGGCGTTGCAGCAGGAGAAACATCCAGGCGCTGAACGTCCAACCGACCGCCAGGACAATGATCGGTACGAGTCGCCCGGAGTCGGCACGGGACTCGGTGGTGGCAGCGCGAACGGCCGAAAGGGGGATGAAAGGAGTGCTGGCCTGCGGGCCGGACGTCATGAAGAGCTGGAGGGAATTTCGGAACCGCTGTCAGCAAACTACAGGTGATCAACGATGGCGCCGAAGGTCAGGGATCGCCGGACCTCAGATGAACGTACCGGGTCAGGGCGCTACAAGTTAATTCATAAGCCGCATTCGACCGCGCGGCGGCTTGCGCGGGGAGGGGGAGTCGACGAGGGCTACCGTGCCGCGAACACCCTCTCCGGCACGCGCATGAACGCGTCGCTGTTCCACCCGCCCGCCGCGATCTCGGTGCTCACGAAGGAATTTCTCGACGACATCGGCGCGGAGAACGTCGCCGACATGCTGAAGTTTTCGATGAGTTCCGACCACGAGCGCACTGACTCCAGCGGCGGCCTCGCGCAGGCGTGGGATGTGCGCGCCACGATTCGCGGAGAGGGTCGAATGCCTCATGCCTTGCCGTTTGCTTCCACGGCCTCGGTTCTCGTGAACTACCAACGGTAAGGCATGAGGTGTTTCGCTTCCCCAACCCGAACAACCGGCGTGCGGCCATGACGTCGGGATGATCGCCCAGTCCTGCATTAGCCCTGCCGGGCGGGAACAGGAGAAACCGGAAACCGGAAACTGGAAACCGGAAACCGAAGACCGGAGGGCCTCACGCGACGGGCTCCGAGATCGAAGGACGGTGGCCTTGCGCTCAGTGCGTGAGGCATCCCTCTCTGTTTCCGGTTTCCGGTTTCCAGGTTCCGGTCTCCCCATCCCCTCAACGCGTTTGGTCGTTTAACACCCGCGCCACAAAACCGGCATAGTCGCCGCGGCCGGCCGGGAAAACTTTTGTCGCTCCGGCCAGATAAGCGTCTTGTTCGACCTTGGGATCCGAACTGCCCGTCACCATCACCATTGGACAGGAGACGCCGCGCCGCCGGACCTGGCCGATAAACTCACACCCCGTCTGGTCGCCGAGGTGATGGTCGGTGATAATCGCATCAATATGTTTCGTTTTCACCAGCGCCAGGGCTTCGGCTGCCGACGAACACGACACGACCACGCAGTCCTTGAAGATCTTTTTTAAGCCGTGGGCCAGGAGGAACCGGTTGTCCGGGTCATCATCAACGATCAGAATGGTAGGCAGGCTTGGCACGATAGAAGTTCGTAGCACACTGCCGCCTCGATCCTCGCGATCAAGGACCCCGAATAACCGCGTCGGTTACGCCTTTGCGGGCGATAGCGGAAACCGGAACCGGAGAAACCGGAGGTTATCACGCCAGGGGCGCCACGAGCGCAACCGAGCGCGGGCGTGGCGCTCTTTGCAGCCGTGGCGTGAGGCTTCCGGAGATTTCTTCCTCCCTGCACGTACGCGGGCGCCGTCAAGCGGCGCCCCTACCTGGAGCAGGCGAGACGCCTGCGCTACTTCGGCCGGCTTTAGAACTTGGCCGGAGCGGGCGGATCTTTCGGCGGCGAATCGGGCTCGGGCGCATACGGCCGATCCGGCTGCCAGTAGCCGGGGCTCCAGCGCTTGGTCTTGGCATCGTACTTTGCGTCGATCCAGACGGAGGCCGGCGTGGCGGGGATGCCCCACGTGCCCGCCACCCACTGCCATTCGCCGTCCTTCGGCGCCCAGTGCCCGGGTACCCACACGAAATTTCCAACGGGCGGTGGCGTTTTTGCCTCCGTGCGGGCCGGCGGTGGCGGCACCGCCATGATAAAGCGATCGGCCGCCGGGCGGATGTGGGCCTTGGCCGCTTCCTTCGCGGCTTTGTCCGCCGCGAGCGCGGGCGATTCTGGGGTCGGAGCCGCAGGCTCGGCCGCGGGAGATTGGGCTGATGCGTTCACCACCAGCAGGCTGCAAAGGCCGGCGATCACCAACGAGGCGGGCGTTTTCATGGGCTATTCCTGCGCTGAGGGTTCTTAAATTTCGGCCGGCTCGGTGCGCGTCTTTTCCGCGGCGCAGAGCGCTGCATCAGGACAGACCCATTTGTTCAGCAGTAGTTGCTGTGACCATGTCGCGACGACACCAATCTCCTACACCAAAATAGCGGGCAAAAAACCGATCTTTGCTCCACGCGAAAATTCGGTAGGTTCGCGCTTCCCCCATGACTGCACCCCGCTCGGCCGAAAACCGCACGTTCGATTTGTTGCAGCCCGCGGCGGCTGGTGGGCTCTCCCCCGAGCAGGAGGCCCAGCTCCAGCTCGCCGCCTCGGATCCGCAGGGCAAGCAGGGGGCCATCCTGGTGGTCGACGACAACGAGGAGCTGCGCCACACGATTGTGCTCCGGCTCGAGCTGTTCGGGTATCACAATGTCACGACGGCCGGCGACGGGCAGGAGGCGCTGAACCGGATTCGCGACCGGGAATTCGACCTGCTCATCCTCGATATCCAGATGCCGCGACTCGATGGCTTTGGCGTGCTGACCGCGCTGAAGAACGATCTCGCGCGGCGACACCTGCCGGTGATTGTCAGCTCCGGCCTCGATGACCTCGATGCCGTGGTGCGCTGCATCGAGCTCGGCGCCGAGGATTACCTGTTGAAGCCGCTGAAGTCCGTGATTTTTCGAGCGCGCGTGCAGGCAACGCTCGAGCGCAAGCGGCTGCGCGACATCGATCGGCTCCGGCTAATCCAGGTGCAATACGAGCGGCAGCTTCTCGCGCTCGAGCAGGAAAAAACCGAGCGACTGCTGCTCAACGTTCTGCCCCACAGCATCGCTGTCCGGCTGAAGCAGGGGGAGCTCACCATTGCCGAGCGCTACAACGGCGTGACGGTCCTCTTCGCCGACGTGGTGGATTTCTCGAGCTTCGCCAGTCACACCGAGCCGGAAGACCTTGTTTCTATGCTGAACGATCTCTTCTCGAGGTTCGATCAGCTCGCCCACCGGCTGGGCTTGGAAAAAATCAAGACCATCGGCGACAGCTACCTGGTGGTCGGCGGGCTGCCCGAGCGGCGGCCGGATCATGCGGAGGCCATCGGCAGCATGGCGCTGGCGATGCTCGGAGCGTTGGAAGAATTCAACCGGGCGCGGGGCGGCGTGATTCAGATGCGCATCGGGCTGAATTCCGGACCGGTGGTTGCCGGCATCATCGGCCGGCAGAAATTCAGCTACGACCTCTGGGGCTCCACGGTCAACCTGGCCAGCCGGATGCAATCGTCCGGCGTGCCGGACTGCATCCAGGTTTCGCCGTCGACGTTCGAACTGCTGCAGGGAAAATTCCAGCTTACGCCCCGCGGGGCGATTGTCTGCAAGGGCCTGGGCGAGGTGACGACGTACCTGCTGGGCGCGAAAAACGAAGAAGTGGCGCACGTGCTGAACCGCTAGGCTGCTTGGGGTGGGGCTCGCTCTCCGAGCGGGCCTGGGTTGGCGGGGACTTTACCTGCTGAGCGAAGTCGTGCGCTGGAACCCAGGCCGGTTCGGAGAACCAGCCCCACCTTCAATCCGGAAAACCTACTATTTCTTCTTCTTCGTCGTCTCGGTCTTCTTGGGGTCGGTCGCTTTTTTCGCCTCGGACTGCTGCGCCTTCTCGATCGCAGCGGCTTCCTCGTCGGTCACGAACATGTAAATATTCGAGCTCACCACTTCCATCGAGTAGTTGCGCGTCAGCGAGAAGCCATAGGCTTTCTGCATCTTGTCGTTGTTCTCGTTCAGCTTGACCATCAACCCGTCGAGCTGCGTTTTCAGCTCCGCCTTTTTCTTCGCGTCCTTCTCCTTGTCCATCGCCGCCGACATTTCGATCGCCGACTGGCGCTGGGCCTGAAGCAGCTGGACGTTGTTTTGGAATTCCCGATTGGCCTCGACGGTGCTGAGCGTCGTCACCTTCACAAGTTTCTGTGCGGTGGAGGCCGGAGCCGGGGCGGCCGGTGCCGCCGCCTTGTTTTGGGCGAGCGCGGAGCTGGCAGTGAAGAGAACGGCGGTGAGCGCCAGGAGCCAAAGGGTGGAGCGGTGCATGGGAATGAGATGTACGATAAAACTAGAGGAATCGGGAGCGAACTCTCAACTACAGAAAGCCGAAACTTTGGCTTGGCGCCCGCTCCGGGCGCGATCATTTACTGGCGTGCGCCGGCGGGGCGCACTAGCCTTTGACCTTCGATATGACCGACAAGTCAGAAACTGCAAAATTCCCAACCGCCCTGCTGATCGACGACGAAGCCTATTTCCGCAAGTTCGTCGGCATGGTGCTGAAAAAAGGTCTGGTCGGGCGCGTGTTCGAGGCGCGCGACGGACGGGAAGGGGTGAAGTTGTATCAGGAGGAAAAACCCGATCTTGTCCTGCTCGATATCAACATGCCCCACATGGACGGGCTCCAGACGCTCACCGCCTTGCGGCAAATCTCAGGCACGGTGCCGATTGTCATGCTCACGTCGGTTTCCGAGGAAAATGTGGTGGAGGAATGTGTCGTCCAAGGGGCGACGTTTTTCATCCGCAAGGACGTGCCCGCCAGCCAGCTTTCTGCGGCGCTGCAGGATTTCTTCGGCCAATTGGAGCCCACGGGATGAACGCTTCCCGTCCCCGCCCCCCGTCGAAGTCACTCGCCAATTACATTGTCCATTACGATCTGGCGACCATGCTGGAGGAAGCCCGCGTGGACTACAACCAGGCGGTGTCGGGTGGCCCCCGCCACCTGGAACAGAAGGATATTGCGGCGCGTTTCCGCAAACCGGGGGTGCCCAAAAAAGCCCAAGATGACTAACGGCGAAGTGTTCCTGGACGCCGTGCGCCGGGCTGCCCCGGAGCACGTGCAGTTCGTCAATGCGCGGGCTGATCTCCTCAAGGACGATCCGATGCGGCTGTTGAAGGAGTTGATGGAGCGGCCGGTGCTGGAAAAGGCGCGGCTCTGCCAGTTATGGGCCGACTCGCTGGGCGTCGCCTACGTCAGCCCGACCACGGTGGCCATTCGCACCGACAGCTACGAACAGCTGCCGCTGGACATTGCGCGGCGCGTGGTCGCCATCGTGCTCAATACGCTTGGGGATGGCGCCACGGTGGCCATGGCCGATCCGCTCAACACGCGGCAGGTCGAGTCGCTGGGCAAAATCCTCGGGAAAACAGTCAGTCCGGTTTTTGCCCCCCCGGAAGAGATTCGGACGGTGATCGACATGTATCTGGGTGCAGAGGGGAATATTGCCACGAACTTGGAGAGCGTCTGCGCGCAGTTGCCGGGCATGCTGGGGGCGCGGGAAATCAAGTCCGCCGCCGATGTGGCCGATTTGGTCGAATCCCGGGCGGTGATCGAACTCCTGAACAGCATCATCCTGACGGCGTATCGGCGCCGGGCTTCGGACATTCACTTTGAAGTCCGCGCGGAAAACAGCCGCGTGCGCATGCGCATCGACGGCGACATGGAAAAGATCATGGACCTTCCCCGGGCCGTGCACCTCACCCTGGTGGTCCGAATCAAGGTTCTGTGCCGGCTGGATGTCTCGCAGAACCGCCTGCCGCAGGACGGCGCGTTTGAACTCAATTTTGGATCACTCAACACCGCCTTCCGGGTGTCCACCATGCCCAGTCTGCATGGCGAGAAGGCCGTCCTGCGGGTCCTCGGTTCCCCGTTGAATCAGTCCCTGTTGAATCTGGATACACTCGGGTTCCCCCGCTCGACGCTCCAGGCGATCAAGCGGGTGATTGCGCAGCCCAACGGCATTTTGATCGTCTGTGGCCCGACCGGGAGCGGCAAGACGACCACGCTCTACGGCTGCATCAACCAGCTCAACCGGCCCGATCTGAATATCACCACGATTGAAGATCCGGTGGAATACCGCCTGCCGGACATCACGCAGCATCAGGTCAATGCCAGCATCGGTTTCACGTTTGGGAAGGTGCTGCGCAGCATCCTGCGGCAGGATCCGGATGTCATCCTGATCGGTGAGATCCGCGACCTGGAAACGGCGCTCATCGCCACCGAGGCGGCGCTGACCGGACATTTTGTCCTGACCACGCTGCACACCAACAATGCCCTGCAGGCCGTCACGCGCCTGGTGGAGATTGGCGTGGATCCTTATCTCGTGGCGCCAACGACCATGGGGGTGTTGTCGCAGCGCCTGGTGCGGCGCATCTGCCAGTCGTGCAAGGAATCGTACCAGCCGACGGACAGCGAACTGGCCGTCCATTTTTCTGGCTGGCAGGGCGTGCCCTTGAACCTTTTTCGCGGGCGCGGGTGCCCGAAATGCTTTGGCACCGGCTACAGTGGCCGCGTGGGCATCTATGAGTTCGTCGAAGTATCGGAACGGATGCGCGAGTTGATCACCCAGCGGGAGAGCGTCGCGCTGCTGCACACGGAAGCGGAAAAGGTCGGGCATCGTTCATTGCGTTACGATGGCTTGAAGAAGGTGCTCGCCGGCTGGACGACGCTGGAGGAAGTGGAGCGCAACACGCTGCCGGACGTGGCGTTCGAACCGTTCGAGACCTAAACGGGCGAAAAAGCTGTCGCTGCGAATGGACGCGAACCAACGCGCATGACCATCCCTGAGAGGGTAGCCGCCGTTCCGCGGGGCGGCTTTGCCCGGCTCGAAGTGGTGCTCAGCTTGAGTGCGTTCGTGCTCGCGACGAGCCTCGGCCTCCTGCTCTTGAGTCAGTTCCAGCAACGGCGGCGCTGCGATCGCTTCATGGCCGATCTACGGGAGTTTAGTGCGGTGTTTCAAAATTCGATCCCGCCAGATTCCGGCCTGACGGCCAGCGGAGACGACACCGCGCTGCCCGCTGCCATCGAGGGTCGGCTGAGGGCAACGAACTGGTTCAAGGGCTCGCCGTTCGGAGGGAATTACGGGTGGGTGGCGGAGTACCCGGCCCGGCTCCCCGGCCGCAAGCGGCCCGGGACCGGCGCCATCGCCCTGACCGCGTTTGCCCCGAGTTTTCCCCTGGCTCTCTCCCCCTCCGCCTTGCAGTACATTGATGCAACCTTGGATGACGGCAACCTGGCGGGCGGCCGTTTTCGCACCGGCTTCAACGGCTGGCCGGTTTACCTCGTTGGCGACAAACCGTGACCCGCGATGTATGATGTCACCTTGATCAACCTGGCCGCGGATGCGCGGTCCGCCGCGGCCGACCTGGAGCCGGTCGAACGGCGGGGAATGCCCGCGGGCGAGATGCAGCGCTTGCTTCAGGATTTTTGCGCGATCGACGCGCTGGAAAACGCGACCGCCGATCCGGAAATCCGGATCCGGGTCCGCCATGAGAGTTACTTAATCCGCCACGGGCAGAGGAAACTCATTTTCTACGATGCCAACGATCGGGAAGCACCCGGCCAGTTGCTCACCGTCGAAGAGGTCATGGCGGAGTTGGATGGCACCGCCAAGGCGGCCCGGACCGCGGCGCCTTTTGAATTTGCCGGGGCGATTCGGCCGGCAGCGATGGATCTGGCGCCGGTCGAGGTCCGGCCCGCGGCGCGTCCCAGCGCCGCGCGAATGATCGCGCTGGTCGCGGTGAATTGCGCCCTCCTGGCCGCGCACATTTGGTGGCGGCTTCCGCCCGGGACCGGGGAAACGCCGGCGTTCCGCCGGATGGATGCGGCCGAAGTCGCCGGCCTGCCGGCGAAGATGGCGGGGGTTTACCTGACCGGGACGCAACCCGGCCAGCATGGGGTCGCCCTGACCTCCACGGGAGAATTGCGACTCTTCGAATTGCGCGGAGTGGACGCGCCCCGGGTTGTTCACGCCACTTTTCAGTTGGGTCGCGTCGGCTCAAATCTTTGCCTTGCCACCGACCAACCCGGCGGACTCATCGCCCTGCCGGATCCCGACACCATGATATATTGTGGCGAGACCTACCGGCGGGTCCCTTAGTCCTGGCAACTGCCCCGTCACCATGAACACGTCGCGCAGGCCGAGCATGGGCGCAAACCAGGTTTTGAGCGAGGCCGGTCTGGAAGACATGGGCGGGACGCCCATGCCACGTGGCACGGGCGTCCCGCCCGTGGGTTTGAGCGATCGCTCAAAACTCGATTTGCGCCCGCCGAGCATTGCCGCCGCGCCCCCGGGCCCGCCGCGAATTCGCGGCGGGAACTGCAGGGCCATGACGATCGCCGAGGTGGCGATGGCGGTGGTCGTGCTGGCGCTGATCATCACCACCTCGCTCACGGCGATGCAGCGGGCCTTTCTGAG
>JBKJRG010000419.1:0-10237 GCA_046594805.1 Opitutaceae bacterium
CCCCAGACCGGCTGGACGTCGCCCGATGTGATCGGGATCGACGTAGGGATCATGCTGGTGATGGGGGAAAATTTGCGGCCGGGACTCGTCTGGCAGCGCTTCATGCGGGCGCCGGAAGTGAAACGTGGGATGGATCGCGCGGGATTTGGGCCGACGAAGGCGCAAGAGCATGCGCCGGCTGTGGTCGCCGCCAGAGCAACGGAGGCGATGGCGGAGACGGAAGGGTGAAGTTGTCGGCGTAGTGATGGTCGGTTGGCTTGTCCCCAAGCCGCCGTGGTCGGAAAGCCCTCTCCATAGGTGAACGAAACGCTCGGACGAAACGCTCACGCGTTCCGCTACCGAGCAATCGACGGCGAAGCCCCGGGCTTTGCCCTTGAGCGCGCGAGGGCGGCGCAACACCGTGGCCCACCCCATGGAGCCGAGCCCGTCGCCCGTCGTGGCGCCTGATCCCAGCCGGCTGCCGCGGCATCTTGGAACGTGGAATGCGGCGCTGCTCCTGGTGACGTTCACGATCGGCGTAGGCATCCTGCAATCGCCCGGAGTCGTCGCGGCCAAGACCGGCAGCGTGAGTTTGTCCTATGTCGCCTGGATCGTGGGGGCAGTGGCCGCGGTGTGCGGCTCGTTGGTCATGGCGGAACTCGCGGTGCGCACGCCGCGATCGGGCGGGACCACGGTTTTTCTGCGGCAGGCCTTCGGTCCGCGGGTGGCGTTCATGTTCGGGTGGACGTCGATGTTTCTTAATCCGGTCTCGGCGGCGGCGATCACCCTCGTGAGTGCGCGCAATCTCGGCGTCATCCTCGGTCTCAGCCCAGGCACGCAGACCCTCCTCGGGCTGGCCTGGGTCGCCGGCATCACGTTTCTCAACATGCGCTCGAGCCGCCTGGTCGGCCGCATCGTGGGCGGCGTCGGCATTTTCAAAATCAGCGCGCTCGGCGCGGTCGTCGTGCTGTGCTTTGCGGGCGACGGGGCCGGTGCCGAGGCGGCCGCCGCGCCGCTCGATCTCCCGTCGCCCTGGGTGGGATTCGGACTGGCCGTGATCGCGACCATGTTTGCCTACGACGGCTGGGACGGGCTCGCGCTCGTCGCGGGCGAAGTCCGCGAACCGTCGCGCACCCTGCCCCGGGCAACGCTGCTCGGCATGGGACTCATCCTCACGGTGTACCTGTCGGTGAACGCGGGATTTTTTCACGCGCTGCCTTTTGCCCAGATGGCGACGACGCCAGCGCTGGCCGCGACGGCCGTGAGCCAGTCCATCGGTGAAAACGCGGGGCGGTTCGTCACCGCGTTCGTGGCCTTCAGCGCGGCGAGCACTGTATTCAGTTCCCTGATGTGCAACCCGCGCATCGTCTTTGCGTTGGCGGAAGAGGGACAATTCTTTCGCGCCGCGGCCGTGGTGCACCCCCGTTGGAAGACACCCGTCGTTGCGATCGGGATTTATGGCGTGATGACCATGCTCTACATCGCCTCGGGCTCCGGCTTCGAACGGCTGACGCGTTACATGGTCCTGGGCTTCCTTCCCTTCTACGGGCTGGTCGCGATCGCCGCCGTGCGGGCGCGTCGCCGCGCACCGCTCGCCGCAGATGGTTATGCGATGCCGCTCTATCCGCTCCCGGTCGTGCTGATGCTCCTCTATGTCCTCTGCGGCATCGCGAGCGGCTTCGCCGGCGACTTCGTCGCCTCGGCCGGCGGACTGGTGATCATCGCCAGCGGCGCGGTGGTCTACCAGTTCTCACGCCGCAATCGATCGGAAGTGTAGCCACGAGTGTGAGCGAGTGGTGGCGCGCAATTTCAAACCTGGCCTTCGTAGGTCAGCGAGCTTGCTCGCGCTCCGGGAAGCGCCAGCAAGCTGGCAGCCTACGGCGAACGGCAAAAGTAGCGCCCGCTTCCAGCCGGCAACGTCGGGATGGCCGGCTGGAAGCCGGCGCTACTTCGACCCACCGACTTCAGCGCCCCGGTGGCAGCGCCGCCTGGTAACCGGCGCGCAACTGGGCGGTGAGTCGTCCAACCAGCGCGGCATTGGCGGGGAGATTCGCGATATTGGTATTTTCCTGCGGGTCGACCTGGTGATCGTAGAGTTCCATCGCGTTCACCTTGCTGTGATCATTGCGGTCGACCCAGAGCGTGAAGCGGTGCCGCGCGGTGCGCATCGAGTAACCCATGAGCGCCCGGCCGTCGACGCTCCGCGGGTACTGGCTGAAGGCGGCCTGCTTCCACGGGCGGCGCGGATCGTCGAGGACCGGCTTGAAACTCCTTCCCTCCAGGTGCCCGGGCAGCGACAGCCCGGCGAGGTCGGCGAGGGTCGGATAGATGTCGACAAACTCGACGAGCGCATCGGTGCGCACGCCGGCGTTTTTCATGCCGGGCACCGAGAGCAGGAGCGCGGCATTGGTGTCGTTCTCGGAATTGCTGTGTTTGCACCACGCATCGTGCTCACCGAGCTTCCAGCCGTGATCGCCCCAGAGGATCACGATGGTTTTTTCGCGCAGCCCGAGGCGGTCGAGCTCGTCGAGCACTTTGCCGACCTGGGCATCCATGTAACTGATCGCGGCATAGTAGCCGTGCTTGAGCTGGCGCGCGAGGTCATCGGGGATCGAGCCGGCGGGAATGCCGTGGTAAGCGCGCATTTCGCCACCGGGCTGGATGGCATACTCGGGGGCGTCTTTCGGCCGGTACTTGTTCGGGGCCAGCTGGATTTTCGCGGGGTCGTAGAGGTCCCAGTATTTCTTCGGTGAAACGAACGGCAGGTGCGGCTTGACGAAACCGACCGCGAGAAAAAACGGCTCCGATTTCGCCTTGAGCGTTTGCAACGTGGTGATCGCGAGCTCCGCCACCTTGCCATCCTGAAAGGTGTTGTCGGGGACATCTGCGCCCTCGAAGGCCGGGCCGCGGGAGCCGGGTGCGGTCGCCTGCTTCTGTTTCTTTCCATTCTGCTTGCCGCCGCCTTTTTTGTCGGCGGCCGGCGCGGCGGCGGGATCGACCACGGCCTGCCGTTGGTTGAGCGCGAGACTCTCTGGGAGGCCATACGCGGCGGCGCGCGGCGTCTCCCACGGCACGGACCAGGTCGGCGCGTCATCGAAGCCGCCGTGATAAATCTTCCCCATGCCTTGGACGAAGTAGCCGTTGTTTTTGAAATGCTGGCCCAGTGTGACGACGTTTGGCAGCGCCGTCCGGAAATGCGTGACCAGGTCCCAGACCTTGGTGGTGTCGGGACGCGTGCCGGTCATGAGGCTGGAACGGGTGGGCGAGCAGACGGCCTGCTGGCAGTACGCCCGGTTGAAGGTGATGCCCGCCTTGGCGATGCGATCCAGGTTCGGACTCTTGATGTAATTCGCACCATAAGCGCCGAATTCCGGGCGCAAATCGTCGACGGCGATGAAGAGGATGTTGGGCCTCGTCTGGTCAGCTCCTTGCGCGGAGAGCAGGAAAACGACGAGACTGGCGACGAGCCACAACAGGCGGGGCATTGATTTCATGTTGGGTCTATTCTTTCTTTTTCTTCGACTGGGCCGGTTCCTTTTTGGCATTGGCCGCGTTGGCCGGATTCGCGGGCCACGGCACCACGTTGGCGCGTTTGGCCCACGCGTCCCACTGCGCGGTCATTTCGCGGACGCGATCGGGGAATTTGGCGGCGAGATCGTGCTGCTCGGCGCGGTCGGTTGCGATGTCGTAGAGTTCCCAGCCGCCGGGATGCATGGCCACGAGCTTCCACTGGCCGAGCCGCAGCGCGCGGTTGCCTTCGTGCTCCCAGAAGATGGGACGCGGAGACGGAGAGAAAGCGGGACTGGGGGAAGCGGAAATGAGCAGCGGTTTCAGGCTGCGGCCTTCCATCGGCTGGATGCGTTCACCGGCGAACTCGGTCGGGTAGCTCGCGCCCGCGAGATCAACGCACGTGGCCATGATGTCGATCAAGTGGGCAGGCTCCCGGCAGAGTCTCCCCATCTCGCCGTCTCTCCTTCCCTCCGTCTTCATCCCGGCGGGCCAGTGTACGACCAGCGGCGTGGATATGCCGCCTTCGTGGACCCAGTGCTTGTACTCGCGAAAGGGCGTGTTGCTGACGTTGGCCCAGTCGCGACCGTAGGCGATGTACGTGTCGGCCGGACCGGGCATCACGCCGTAACCACCACGGACGGGAAATCCATCTCTCGTCTGGTCCGGCCGGCTGCCGAATTGTTGTGCATCCTTCGGCATCGGGGGGAGCGAGGGCTGCGCCG
The DNA here is from genome assembly GCA_046594805.1 of Opitutaceae bacterium. Classification (GTDB taxonomy): domain Bacteria; phylum Verrucomicrobiota; class Verrucomicrobiia; order Opitutales; family Opitutaceae; genus ER46. Next base: position 4,212 of record JBKJRG010000419.1, read on the forward strand.
CGCGCCCGACAAACTCGCCGGTGCGGCCATTGGTTTCCGCGCAGCCACCGTTGTCCTGCATGAAACAGATGACCGTGTTGTCGAGCTGACCGGTGGCTTTCAGCTCGGCCACGAGCCTGCCGATCCCCGCATCCATCGACGTAATCATCGCGGCGTAAACTTCCATGCAACGCGCCTCGAAGGCCTTGTCTTTTACTCCGCCCCAGTCGCCCACCAGTGGGGCCGCCTCAGCTGCGGGGTCGACCAGCCCGAGTTTCTGCTGCTTCGCCCAGCGCGCCGCACGAATGGCCGCGTAGCCGGCATCGTAACGGCCGCGGTAGGCAGCGATGTCTTTTTCACGCGCATGCATCGGCCAGTGGGCGGCGGTGTAGGCGAGGTACATCAGGAAAGGCATCGCGCGATGATCTCGCGCGTGTTCGCGGACGAACTTCGTGGCGTGATCGCTGAGTGCGTCGGTGTAATAATATTCCTCCGGCCGGTATTCCGGGTCGTTCGCCGCGGTGAGTAGCGTGTTGTCGCGCACGAGCGAGCTCGGGTCCCAATAACTGCCGGCGCCATGAATCGTGCCGTAGTAGCGATCGAAGCCGCGCTGGAGCGGGCAGTTTTTCTGGTTGGCGAGCCGCTCGGCCGTGTCGCCGGGCGTGACATGCCATTTGCCGAGGGCGTAGGTGCGATAGCCCGCGGGCCGGAGCGCCTCGCCGAGCGTGACGCTGCGGCGGTTGAGATCGCCACGGTAACCGTCGATGCCGTAATCGCCCATCATGTGGCCGATGCCGGCCTGGTGCGGGTAGAGACCGGTGAGGAGTGCGGCCCGCGTCGGGCAGCATCGAGCGGTGTTGTAGAACTGGGTGAAGCGCACCCCACCCTGAGCGAGCGCGTCGAGATTCGGCGTGGCAATCTCGCCGCCGTAGCAGCCGAGATCGGACCAGCCCATGTCGTCGGAAAGGATGACGATGACGTTGGGCTTGCCGGCGGCATACGTGGGGAACGCGATTAGGCCGAGGAGCAGAAGGAGAGACGCGGGGCGGGAGAAACGGGGAGAGTGAGACATGGAGGGGGCGGGGTTGGGAGCGCACTTTGCCAGGAAAACCGGGGCGGGCGATTTCAAACCAGCAAAAGCACGCTGTCCACGGAACACACCGAGGAAGATTCCAATCCCCATCGCTACCGGGCCCTCAACCTGGCTTCGCCGGCTTACCGTCCTTGGCGCCGCCCTTTTGAGCAGCGAGCAAACGGTGATGCGCTTCGGCCGTTTTGATCGCGTAGTGCACCGCCCGCTCGAATGGCTCGGGCTTGAGTTCGCTTTTGTTGATGAAATCCGCGGCGCCCGCCGCCATGGCGGCCACGTCCGTCTCCTCGCGACCGTCGGCGGTCAGCAGGATCACCGGCGTCGGACAGTTGCGCGCCTTCGCTTCCCGCAGCAGTTGCAATCCGTCACCCGAGGCGAGGCGGTAATCCAGCAGGCAGAGCGCGTAGCTTCCGCTCAACAACCGTTGCAGCCCGCCGTTATAATCGACGGCGTGCTCCACGACGTACACGTTGTCGCGAAACGCGCCGACGAGCATGGTGACCAGTTGCGCCACGAGCGCATCGTCGTCGATCAAAAGGATTTTTTGAGGGCTGTTCATGAAATTCGGGCTGCGTAGCGGCCGGCATTGAAAGTGAGATCGGGCTCCACGTCACGCTCTGACGTAGCGCCGGCTTCCAGCCGGCATTCGGCCGGATTGCCGTGGCACGGGCATCCTGCCGGTGTTCTGGACCCCGCGCCCGAGCGGGCGCTGAATCTGCGGCTGGAAGCCGCAGCCACGAGGATGCCGGCGCTACTTCAGCGCGAAATATTTTTCCGCGTACCGGCGGCCGATTTCGTTCTGCGCGGCGGTGTCGAAATGGACGTTGTCGCCGATGCTGCTTTTCAAGTCGCGCGCATCGACGCAGGCTGCCCGGGACCGTTTGGACGGCAGGGAAAGCAGGAGACGATTCATTACTCGAGGGCGGGATCGAAAGGGAACAGGTTCATGAGGCACCATAATTCAAAAGCCAGGAAGCCGGGAAGCGGATATTTGCGCGCTCGCAGGCAACTCAGACTGCGCGACGAGAATGGGATTGCCCGCGCTCCGCCGCGGTTCCTAGTTCTCCCCTCCCCGCCCTCCCCAGCCTGTCCCTCTACCGGGTGCGATAACGTCAAAGGTTTTTCACCATGACCCATTACACTCGCCGCGACTTTACCAAAGCGAAGGCGACACGCCCATCGTGGAAGTCCTCCGGCTCATCCGGGACAACAAGTGGAACATCCAGGGCACGATCGAATTCGAAAGCCGGGACGACGGACACCCGCGGCCCCGAGTGGCTGCGGCTTCCAGCCGCAGATCCGATGCTTCGGCCGCCCCCGGGCGTCGTCAAGCGACGCCCCTACAGATCACTTTCCAAACGCCCAGAGGTGCGTTGTCGTCCGCAGATAGAGCATGTCACCCACCAGCACCGGCGTCGCGAGGATGCGCGTGCCGAAATCCGATTGGTGCAGGATTTGCGGCTTCGTTCCCCCGGCCTGCACCACGCTGAGCTTGCCCGGCAGCGAGGCGATGTAGATCCGGCCGTCCGCCGCCACCGGTGACGAGTAATAGTTGCCGGTCGCGCCCAGGCGTTCCTGGGAATAATAGGGCTCACCCGTCTTTGCATCGAGGGACGACATGATCCCGCCATCGCGCACAAAATAAATCCGGCCGTCGTAATAGAGCGGCGAGGGCACGTAAGGCAGTCCGCGGCGAAAGCTCCAGGCCACGTGCGTCGCCGTGATGTCCCCGCGCCCGCCCGGCTTGATGGCGAGGAGCACGTTGTCGGCCCGCGTATCGGTCGCCTTCATCAGCACCCAGTCCTCCGCGGTGAACTTGCCGTCGCGATTTTTGTCGAGGCCGCGCGTACTGAACCGCCGGGACAGTTCAAGTTCCTCAAGCGCGACCTCGCCATCACCGTCCTTGTCATTTCGCTTCAGGAATTCCTCCCACGGCTGCCGCGGCGAATCCGCCGCGCCCGGCGACCACGCGGCAAAATACAACATGCCGTCGCCGATCACGGGAGTGGTGCACACCATCCCGGCGACACCTTCAATCACCCAACGCTCGGCGCCCGTCTGCAAATCATAGCCCTTGAGCCGCGCGGATCCGGCGAGCACAACTTCGTCGACGCCCCCGTTGCGCCACACCACCGGCGTGCCATAGCTCCCCGCCGAGTCGATGCGGGGCGTTTCCCAGGCGACGGCGCCGGTGCGGACGTCCAGCGCGAGCAGCGACGAATCCTGATATTGGTCACGGTTGAGGAGCAGGCGATTTCCCACCACGACCGGCGAAGTGCCCGAGCCAAATTTCCCGCCGCTCAAAGCCAGCGGCAACGGATGCCGCCACAGTTCCTTGCCGTCCAGATCGTGGCAGACGAGTCCGAAGGATCCGAAATAGCTCACGACATGGCGGCCATCCGTCACCGGACTCGACGCCGCGGGGCTGCCGTCCCCCGGATGATGTTCCTCGATGCCCTCCGGCTTTATGCGGCGCACCCACCGCAGGCTGCCGTCGTCGCGATTCAGGCAACGCGTCTCGAGCTGGCCATCGTGAAAGGTCGTGAGGAAAACGCGATCGCCCCAAACGACGGGCGAAGACGGCGACCACGGGACCTCCACACTCCATTTCACGCCTTCGGTCGGACCAATCTTCACGGGCGGATGGGCCTCGGCGGCCACGCCCGCGCCGTTCGCCCCGCGGAATTGAGGCCAGTTCGGCGGCGCTGGATCGGCGACCGCGAAGGTTCCGCTCAGGGCAAAACAGAGGAGGGCTTTGATGGTAGGGCTGCCGCTTGTCGGCACGCCGCTTGAGGAGAATCGTTGGTGGTGCGATGGCATCATTCCTGTTTAGGGCCTAGTCACTGCGCCGCCACCTTCCGCGATCCGATAAAGCTGCGTGGCGGTGCGGATGAACAGCGCGTTATCCGCGACCGCGTAGGAAGCCAGCGTGCGTTCCTCCAGTTTGTTTGTCGCCAGCTGCACGAACTCCCGGCCCGCCTTCAGCACGGTGCCCGTGCCCGTTTCGTTCTGGAAATAGATCCGATCTCCGGCCGCGAGCGGCGAAGCCGAATAATTGCCCTCAATCCGTTCCTGCCAGTGCACTTTTCCGGTGGTGGCGTCGAAGCAACTGGCGATGCCCATGTCGGAGACGGCGTAGAGCTCGTCTCCGACCAGGAGGACCGAAGGCGTGAGCGGCGCGCCCTTGGTTGTCCGCCAGGCGATGTGCGTGTCAGTCACGTCCCCTTCGCCGTCCGCCCGGATCGCGAGCAGGTCAGCCCGGTTGAAACCGGTCGCGATAAATAAGAGTCCGTGGCCAAAGACCGGTCGCGGCACCACGGAATAGCCGTTGCCATAACGCACGCGCCAGATTTCCCGGCCATCCTTGGGATCGAGCGCCGAAACCGCGCCGCTACCCGGGCTGATAATCTGGCGCTGGCCATTCACCGTGATCAGCAGCGGCGTGCAAAACGAGAATTTCTGCTTGGCTTCGGCGGCGCGCGAAATTTTCCAGACGATGGCGCCCGTCTCCTTGTCCAGCGCGACGACGAAAGGGTCCCGCGCGCCGTCAGCATGGATGATCAATCGATCGTCGACCAGCAGCGGAGAGCCGCCATTGCCGTGCACCGGATCGTAGCCGAGCGCATTGTTGCGCCAGAGAATCTTCCCGGCGCGGTCGAGGCACGCGGTGCCGTGGGCTCCAAAATGCACATACAGCCGGTCGCCCGCGATGATCGGCGTCGGGCTGGCGGGCGAATTCTTGTTGTGCATCGGGTGCACGGTGCTCTCGGTCGAGGCGAACACCTCGGTGTCCCAGAGCGGACGGCCAGTCGCGGCATCGAAACCCAGGGCGCGGAGGGCGGGCGCACCGCCGGCGTCCGCACCACCCGACGTGAGAAAAACCTGCCCGCGACTCACTACCGGTGAAGACCAGCCGAGGCCGGGCACGGGTTGCTTCCAGACGACGTTCTTTTCCGTCGACCATTCGAGCGGCAACGTTCGCGCGCTCGTCTGACCCTGGGCCGTGGGGCCGCGGAACTCGGGCCATTCCTCGCCGACGACCGGCGCAGCGGCGTCCGCGACGGATCCGGCTGCGAACATGCCCGTGAGGCCCAGGAGCCTGAACGCGAGCGACCGTGCGATAGTCCCGGCGGAAATGAACACGCCGGTAACTGAGCGCGACGGGGGCGTTAACGGCGAGTGAATTTCGTCCGCCGGCTCTGGAAGGTGGGGCCGGTTCTCCGGAGCGCGGCCCCACCCTCGGACTTCTCCTCACTCCGCCGCGCGCAGATCGTAACACAACACCCGTTGCGGCTCATCGCGGTACGTGCCACGGGAATTCTGGTTCACGTACAACAACCCCCGGCTGAGGACCGGCGGCGTCCACGTTTCCGTCGCGGCAAACAACCACGTGCGGCCGCGTTCGCGATATCCGTCCGGCTGCAACTCCAGCCAGAGCAGATGGCCAAATTCCCCAAGGCAAAGCGTCCGGCCATCCACCATCAGCAGCGAGGAACGAAACGTGCCGACCTTGATGTCGCGCGCGCCTTTCCCCGTGTCGACTTTCTCCTCCCAAATCGGCTGTGCCCGCCACACTTCGCGACCCGTCGCCGCTTCCACGCACACCATCTCGGCGTCATTCGGCCCGTGCCCGTCGACGCCGTAGAGGTGATCCCCTTGCGCGAGCACGGTCATGAAGTGGATGCCAAACGCCGGGTTTTTCCAGACCGGCTTGGCGGTGCCATCCGGCAGCAGCTCGAGCAGCGTCCCGCCGGCGCCATAGCATTCCGAGATCAGCACGCGGTTCCCCATGACCACGGGGGAGGCAGCGTTGACCGATTCATAGCGGTTGCCGCGCCACGGAAAAGTAAAGTCCACCTTGCCATTCGCCGGGTCGATACAGAGGAGCCCCCCCGTCGCCGGCCGGCTCTCCCCGCCGGCGAAAACAAACACCCGCCGCCGGCCGTGCACCGTTGCC
>JBKJRG010000541.1:0-9712 GCA_046594805.1 Opitutaceae bacterium
TTTTTCGGACGGGCTCAGCGAGGAGTTGAGCAATGTGCTCGAACGCCTGCGGATTCACCTCGGTCGTCGCAGCCGGAGACGCCACGCCGAGCTTGAGCGAAAGCGCCTTCGCGATCAGGCCAGCGATCTCTTCCTGCACCGCGAGCGAACTCTTCACCTCGCGATTCAGATTTCCCGAGGTCCACACCTGAAATCCGTCCGCTGCGCTGAGAAGTTTCGCGGTGATGCGCACGTTATTGCCTTCCCTGCGCACCGTGCCCTCAACCACATAAGCGACGCCGAGCTGCCGTGCGATCTCCGGGATCGGCCCCGCCCCACCCTTGAACGAACACGCCGACGTGCTCCCCGCCACCCGCAGCCCCGGCACGCGCCCGAGCACATTGCTCAACTCCTCGCTGAGCCCGTCCGAAAAATATTCGCTGCCCTTGTCGTCGCTCAGGTTCTTGAATGCCAGCACGGCGACGGATTTCTCGTTGGCGGCCGGCACCCGCGACCCCGCGGGCCGCCCCACCGACGCGGAGGTTGCTCCCACCGGCGACGGTGGCGGCGGCGCATTTGCCAGCAGCGCCAGAAATTCCGGCGCGCGCCGAATCTTGTCCCACCACGGATCCAGTTTCAGGTGATTGACCGTGAGCGGCGCGATCCCCGAACCGGCGTGCAACGCCTCGCGGAGCAGCGGCACGGCTCTGGCCGCGTCTCCGCCCGCCGCATAAAAACTGGCCAGGTCCCACGCCCGGTCCGCGTTGATTTGCTCCCGCCACGCGGATTCGATCGGCTGCAATTCCCGCGTCGCTTGCTCGTTCTCACCCATTCGCGCGAGCGTGACGGCCAGTTTCAAGCGCAGGTCCAGATTCTGGGGGTCCACCTTGATCCGCTCGCGGAGTACAGATTCCGCGATCTGCCACTGTTGCCGGGCCAGACCGGATTTCCCGGCCAGTTCGTAGGCTTGCGCCGTAAACCACGTCTTTGGAACGGGAAAAATAAACGACTCCTCGAGATACGGGCGAGCGGTGCTCCCGGCGGCTTCCAACACCCGGTCCGGTTGCCGCGACCAAAGCGCCCAGCGCATTTCCCAGACCACGGCGTCGTCCTCTCCGCGATACGTCACATCCACTTTATCCAGCAATTCACGCATCAAACCGACCTCGCCCTTCCACTGAAAGGCCAGCCGGACCTTGAGCATCAGTGCCCCGGGAAAGGGCTCGAGCGCGAGCGCCGCGTCCGCCTCTTCCCACGCTCGCGGCCAGTTCCAGCCATACGCATAGGCCACGGCGAGATCGAAGTGCGTGAGCGTGTCGTGCGGGAAGCGTCGCACCGCATCCTGCATCGATTCGATGGCCTCGGCGACGCGACCGGTCGTTCTCAGCACGATCGAAAGATACCGGCGAGCGAAGGGATTTTCCGGTTCCTTCGCGATCACGCGGCGGTACAGCGCCTCGGCCTGGCTGGGAGCATTTTGAAACATCGCGAGCTGCCCAAGGGCAATGAGCGCCTCGGTTTCGTCGCGGTCGAGTGCGAGCGCCTGTGCGGCAAACGCCTGCACGTCACGCGCTCGCTGTTGCGCCGCCTCACCCGCCACGAAGCCGCGCATGAGGTAACAGGCGTTCGCCCCGGCCCGCACCGCCCAGGCGCGCGCCAGCGTCGGCTCGAGCTCAGCCGCGCGCCGCCCCAGTTCCTCGGCCAGCGCAAGGTCCGCCCGGGTGAAGATCCCTTGAAAGTGTTTGCGGGCGCGTGCCGCGAGCTGCCGCGCCTCGCTCGAGTCCGGTCGTGGCGATGACCGTGCCCCGCTCGCGCCCGCCGACGCGGGCGGCCCCGCGCGCCACGGCTGCCAGAACGCAAGGGCGACAACGACGGCGGCGAACCCGATAATCGCGGACACGAGCATCGGCCGGGGGCCGCGGGTTGTTGCGGGAGGGGCTTTACGCCCCGACTCCATGGATCGACCGCCATTGTCGGGGCATGAAGTTCCGCCCACCGTCCCTCCACCCAGCAATTTCCTCACTCGTTCACAAAACGCCGCCGGCGTCTCGCCGCCCGGCAATCGCGTCCACTGCACTTCCGTGAACGAATCTGGCACGTGCGCCTCCGCGTCGCGGGTCCCATCGATCACGACCGGCAGCAAAAACGGCCGCCCCTTCGCCATCAGGTGCGTGCGCTGATCGGCGAGCCGCCACTCCAGCCGAAAATATCCCTCTGTCCGTGCCTGCGTCGCCGCCGAGATGATCGGCACGAACAGCGCGCAGTCCTTGATCTGCTTCCGAATGTTCTGGTCCCACGCATCCCCGCCACGGAGTTCGCTCTGGTCGAACCACACTTCGACGCCGGCTTGGCGCAACGAGTCGCAAAGGCGCCGCGCGACCTCGGCGTCTTGCGACGCGTAGCTGAGGAAGACTGCTTTCTGCGATTCGTTCATCCGCAAGCACTCCGAATTTCGCGAGACCCTGAACTCCAAACCCCAAACTCAAAACCCAAAACTGGGCGCGTTCCGCGCCGGGCCGCGAACGGCCGCTGAGCGGCCTGGTCACGATCGCATTGGCCCAGGTGGATCATTTCCGTCCTCCCGCTGCGCGTTCCGCCTGGCTGCCGGCCTGCGCCTGCAACCGCGCGAGCGACTCGCGGGCGGTCTGATATTCCTCGGTCCGACCCAGCTTCGCGATGACCTGCTTGAACCGCGGATCGTCGCGCCACGGGTCCCACATCTCGTCCCAATAGAGGTAACGCACCGGTTGCGCTGGCGTTCGCTCCAGATAGGGCAGTGCCTCGTCGAAACGTTCGAGCGCGGTCAGCACGAAGCCGCGCTGGTAATGGTCGGCCGGCCATTTCTCGAACAACTCGTCGGCATACGCCTGGGCCTCGCGCTTCCGGCCCGCCCGCCAGAGCACGCGCACCGCGGCGCTGTCGAGCTGCCACCGTGGATACAGGTTCGGGTTTTGCCGGAGCGACAACGCCGCCGCCACGGCATCGTCACGCCGGCCCAGTTGCCAGGACAGACGCGCTTGTTCACCGCGGTTGGGAATGAACATTTCGGAGCCGAGCCGCGTCGCCGCCGCCCGCTCGTTGATCGTGAGCGCCTCGCCGAACCGCTGCGCCCAATACAGCGCCCGGGCGAAATTTTGCAGGTTCATCCAACCCAGCGGCTCGAGCGTGGCGGCGAGCTGGTGCTCCGCGATCGCCAGGTCGAGCTTGCCGCGACACGCATACACCAGGCCGAGGAAGTGCCGGACGTCAGCGGAATTCTGGTTCAACGCCAGCGCCTTCCGCAGTTGCTGCTCGGCCTCGAAAAATTCGCCATCCCAGAGCGCAGCGTAGCCCAACGCGAGATAGCCGTCGGGCACCGAAGGATCGAGCGCGATGGCGCGCCGAGCCTCGGCCTCCCCCTTTTCCGCTTCCTGCGGCGCCTGCCGCATGCCGTCCGTTTCCGAGTATCGCGCGCGGGTAATCCAGACCAGGCCGAGGCACGCACGCGCCTCCGCGAACTGCGGGTCGATTTGCAACGCCGCGAGCAACGCCTTCTCCGCGCGCGCGAAGCCCTCGTAGGTTCGCGCGGTGAAATGATGCCGTGCCTCCAGCACCAGCACATGCGCGTCGGGGTTCACCGAACGCACAATCCGCGGGTTATTGCCGAGCGTGAGCGACAGGCTTTTGGCGATCCGCGCGGCGATCGCCTCCTGGGCGGTGAAGACGTCCTTCAGATCGAATTCAAACCCGTCGGCCCACATTTGTTCGCCCGTCTGCGCGCGGATGAGCGAGGCGTTGATCCGCGCGCGGGACCCGGCGCGCTGCACGCTGCCCTCGACCAAGTGGGCGACATTGAGCTTTTCGCCGATCTCCGCCGCCGTCACTTCCTTGTTCTTGAAGGCAAACGCCGACGTGCGTCCAATCACGCGCAAGCCGGAGATGCGGCCCAGGACGTTGATTAACTCGTCACTGATTCCGTCGGAGAAATATTCGTTCTCGCGGTCCGGGGCGAGATTCTTGAACGCCAGCACCGCGACGGAACTGCGGTCGGGCGCGGTGGCGCTCGCCGCCATCCCAAACGGGGCGGCCGCGCGCTCAATCAACCGCTGGAACCGCGGGTCCTTCCGCAGCGGGTCGAAGATTGGATTCAACTCGAGCACCGCGCGGGTCAGCCGGAAATTCACGAATGCGTTGCGGAACACCGCCGGTTGCTCCGCGCCGGGCCCCGTGACATCGCGCTCGAGGAATCGCAGCGCTTGCTCGGGCCGGCCGATCGCCACGGTCAGTCCGGCCGCTTTCGCTTCCGGCGCAAAATACGACGGGGGCATCCAGTTCCGTTGTTCCAGTTGCTGCAAAATGTTCAGGGCGCCGCTGGCGTCGCCCAGTTGGGCCAGAGCCCACCCTTTCCAATACAGGGCGACCGAGTCTCCGGGAGATTCCACCATTGCCCGCTCTGCGCGCTGCAGGGCGCGCTGCCAGTCCGCGCGCGCCGCCTCGACGTGCCCGGCCTGGGCGTGCGCCAAGGCCGAGAGGGCCGCCCGCGGGCCGGTGAAGAATTGATCGGTCAGGTAGTCCCGCGGCATCCGTTGATAAATCGCCAGCGCCTTCTCCGGCTGCCGGGCCCAGGAATAGACCAAGCCCGCGAGCGCGCAGCCCCGGTCTTCGATTAACGCCCACGATGGCCAGGCTTCGACACCCGCGACTGCCGCCGCCTTATCGCCGCGCCAGCACAGCGTCAGAATCGCATTGTAGACCAGCGCCCGCAGGTTGGACCGGCGCGCGAGCGATTTGGCGGTCGCGATTTCCGCCTCGGCATACCGGCCGGCCGCGAGAAAGTAAGCCGCGGCGTCGGCCCAGAGCGCCGGGTTGTCGCGGGCGAGCTCGTCGGCTCGCGCGAGCGCAGTTTGCGCCTCGTCGATCTTCCCGGCGCGGCCAAGTTTGCGCCCAAGGGCATGCAGCACCCGCCAGTTGTCCGGCGCGCGTTCGCTCAACGCGCGCAACTTCACCCCGGTCGCCGTCTGGTCGAGGCCGAGATAATCGCTCGCCTCGGCGATGGCGATCTGGGCATTCACCGACTCGGGCGCCAGCCGCAACGCCCGCTCGGCCTGGGTCCGCATTGCTTCGATGCGCGCCCCGGTGCGATCGAAACCGTAGCGGTAGAACTCGACCGACAGCTGCGCATACGCCGCCCACGCCTCCGCATCGGTCACGTCCATTGCCACTGCGCGTTTCAGGATTTCCTCCGCCAAGTGGTAGTTCTCGCGATTGAGGTCGTCGGATTCCTCGAACAACGCGCGGGCCTTGGCGACGAGTTGAGTCGATTCCGAGCGTTGCGGCGTAAGTGTCACGGCCGCCGGCGCCATCGCGGCAGGGCCCGCGCCGCGCCACGGCTGCCATACGGCGAGAACCGCAGCGGCGGCGGCCGCGAGTCCAACTGCGGCGAGCCGCCAACGCATTGCTGGTGGCGGCGGAAAGGGCGGCGCGGAACGCCCACCGAAAGATGTGCCACGCCGGCCCCCCTCGAGCGCGAGCGGCGGGGCCCTGCCGTGCCCGGGAAATCGCGCGCGCGTGCCGCCGCTGCCAAGTTCCGCCAGCAGGCCCTGCACGCGTTCGCAGAAGCCTGGCGGCACCTCGCCGTCGGGCAGATACGTCCACTGGACGGCGCAAAACTCGGACGGGACATGCGCCTCCACGTCATCGGTCCCGTCGATGACCATGGGGAGCAGGAACGGCTTGGCCTCGGCCATGGTGTGCGTGCGCTGGGCGGCGAGTTTCCACTCGAGGCGGAAATAGCCCTCCAGGCGCGTCTGCGTATTGGCGGAGACGACTGCCAGAAACAGCGCGCATTCCCTGATTTGCCGCCGGATCTTTGCGTCCCACGCGTCGCCGCCGCGGAGCTCCGTCTCGTCGAACCACACCTCGACCCCGGATGCGCGCAGCGCCTCCGCGATTCGACGCGCAGCCGCGGCGTCTTCGCGGGCGTAGGAGAGGAAGACGGCTTGGCGGGCAACGCTCATTTTCTCGGGGCCGGCTGCTGTGCCGAAATAGTCGCCAGCGCGCGCCGGGCAAAGTTGTATTCTTCCAGACAACCCAGCTGTTTCATGAGCTGCGTAAACCGTGGGTCTTCCCGCCAGCGATCCCACATGGGATCCCAATAGAGCCGGCGACGGATGACGGGCGGTGTCCGCCCCAAATAGGGCAGCGCCTCCTCGAACTGACCCAACGCGCCCAGCACGAAGCCCCTTTGCTGGCTGGTGGCGGGCAGCGTGCGCAGGACGGTTTCGCCGTAGGCAGCCGCTTCTTCCACAAACCCTGCCTGCTTCAATACCCAGATCGCCGAGGCGTCGGCGTCGCGCCGCGGACTTTTTTCGAGCAGCCGCCGAACTTCGCGGGCCACTTCGACCGCTTCGGATTTCCGACCCAGCTCCCACAGCGTTCGCGCGCGGTTTCCGAGATTGGGAACGTAATCGGGACGCAGTGCCAGTGCGCGATCCGATATGCCCAAGGCGGCCTCATAGCGGCGGGCGTAATTCAAGACTTCTCCCTGCGTCGTCATGTTCACCGCCCAGAGTGGGTCGAGCGCGTCGGCCTGTTCGTATCGCCTGAGCCCTTCCTCGAGCCGGCCCTGGCTCAGCAGCAAGGTCGAATGCCAGGCGTGTGCCGCGGCGTTGTTGGGATTCATCGCGAGCGCCTTTTGAAACTGCTGCTCAGCCTCCGCGAAACGCATCTCGAGGAAGGCGCTGTAGGCGAGCGCCGGATACGCATCGGCGAGGGTCGGATCCAGCTCGACCGCGCGCTGGGCCTCCGCGCGCGCCCGTGCGATCTCTTGCGGGCTAACACGTTCCAGTCGTCCGTCCTGAAGCGCATACGTCATCCGGATGTTATAGACGTCAGCGAGCGCGGCGTGCGCCTCGGCGAAGTTGGGATCGATCGCCAGCGCCTTTGCGATTGCCGACTCGGCTTGCGCGAAGCCTTCGATGCTGCGCAGGTTCCAGAAATACCTGCCTTCCAGCAGCAGCCGGTGCGCTGCGGGGTTGATCGCCTTTGTCGGGCGCGTGGTGCCGAGCTTCAGCTTCAAATTCTCGGCGATTTGTCCGGCAATGTCATCCTGGGTGGCAAAGATGTCCTTCAGCTCGACGTCGAATTTTTGGCTCCACACCGTGTCGCCGGTTGCCGCGACGGTGAGCTGCGCGTTGATGCGGGCGCGTGAACCCAAGCGTTGCACGCTCCCTCCCACCAAGTGGGCTGCATTCAGCTTCTGCCCGATCTCCGCCGCAGATGCTTTGGTGCCCTTGAATTGAAACGAGGACGCGCGACCGACGACCCGCAGCCCCGGCACTTTGGCGAGTACGTTGAGCAACTCCTCGCTGATGCCGTCGGAGAAATATTCGTTGGCCTTGTCGTCGCTCAGATTCGCGAAGGCCAGCACGGCGACAGACTTGTCCGCTGCGGCGGATTTGTCGTTTACGCCCGCGGCCGGCGCCGCCGAAATCGTGGCGGCGGCGGGCGATGGCTTTGCGCCCGCCGCTTTCATCTCCGCCAGCCACTGGGCGCCGCGCGCCAGCATCGCCTGCCCGCGCGGGTCCTGGCGCAGTTTGGCAAGGGCAGGCCAGTTACGCAGCTGGTTGTAGACATTCGGCCAGCGGCCGTAGTCGCGCGCGATCAGACGATCCAGGCGGGGGATCGCACTCTCGATGTCACCCATCGCCGCATAGTATTCAAACGAACTCCCCCATTCGATCGAGCCGGCGGCCGGGTGGGTCAATTCCGCGACCAAGGCAAACTCCCGGGCTGCCGTCTCGCGCTCTCCCAGCGCGGCGAGCAGTATCGCCTTGTCCGCATGAAAGCGCGCACTGGCGGGATCCGCGGTGAGTTGTTTGTCCACCAGCTTCAGCGCTTCACGCCACTGGATGGCGGCCGCATTCAGCCGGCCCGCCGCGGCGAGCACGTTACCGCGCAACATCGCGGTGGGTATGGCGACCCGGGCTTCCCGCAGCATTTCGCGCTGCGTCCGATCCAGCGTCGCGAGCGCCTTCTCGTAGTCACCGGAGTAGAGCCAGACGTTGGTCACATGATTGATGAAGGCATCTTCCAACAACAGCTTCGAAGGGATCGTGGCGACAAAAGCCTGCGCGGTCGCCAGGTCGCCCCACCCATAGGTCAGCACCAGGAGACGGTTCATGTAGCTCATCCTCACCGGATGCCCGGAGGCAAAGATCCCGTCGAGCAAACGGTCCGCCTCGACATATTCCGCCCTGGCCCAGTGACGCGACGCGCGCATCGATTCGGCGTAGGCCCGACCGAGCGGGGAAAACGCCCAGAGCCGCGCCACCACCTCCGGCTCGTCATCTTCAGCGCGGCCCGATCCAAAGGCCGACGCCCAAGCCAGCTCGCGCAAGACGGTGAAATTTTTTGGCACGCGGGCCTCCAACGCCTGGAGCCGCTTGATCGCTTCGGCCCGGCCGCCAGTCAACCGCAGCAAACCGCACATGGCCAGTTCGGCGTTGACGGAATCCGGCGCGAGCAACCGGGCTTTCTGCGCATATTTCCTCAAATCGGCGCGTCGCTGCGGAGTGACATCGTAGTTTTCACCGATGAAGCGGAAGTTGGCCCAGGCCGCGACGGCGTAGGCCTCGGCATGGGTCGGTTCCTTGGCGATGGCCTCGAGGCTCAGTTGCTCGGCCAGCTCGACGTTGCCGCGGGTCATCAACGGATCGTCGTCGAGGAGCGCGCGAGCTTTGGCAACCAGAACATCGACCGGGCTGGTCGGGGCGGCGACGACCTTGGTTTCCTTCGCGAACGGGACCGCCGGGGCCGGCGGTTTCCACGGTTGCCAGAGAGCGAGTGCGACCACGGCCGCGACTCCGGCGATCGCGGGCGCGAGCCACGGGCGGGATGGTTTACGCAGGGGCGTGGCTCGCCCACGCCCGTCCGCGTTCCGCACCTCCCGGGCGCCGACGAGCGACGCCCCTACCTCGAACCGGTTCGCCGCCACCTCGCCACTCAGCAAGGCCTCTACCCGCGCGCAAAATTTCTCCGGCGTCTCGCCGCCCGGCAGCCGCGTCCACTGGACGTTCTTGAACTCCGCCGGCACCTTCGCATCACCATCAGGTGTTTCGTCGATTACGATCGGCAGCAGAAACGCCTTTTCTTCCGCCATCGCATGCGTGCGCTGCGCGGCGAGTTTCCATTCGATCCGGAAATATCCCTCGAGCCGCGCTTGCGTGATCGCCGAGATGACCGGCACGAACAGCGCGCACTCTTTGATCTGTTTCCGAATCTTCGCATCCCACGCATCGCCGCCACGCAGCTCGCTCTGGTCGAACCAGACCTCGACGCCTGCGGCGCGCAGCGCGTCGCAGATGCGCCGCGCCGCCTCTGCATCCTGCGACGCATAGCTCAGGAAAACGGCTTTGTTCGTCGCGTCGCCCATTAGAACGCGGCGGCTGAACAAGACATCTGCTCTCGTGCGTGGGTTGGCTGGCTGCGCCCATCATTCCCTTTGCCGTGGGCGGCCACGCACGTTCCCCGCACCGGCTTGACGGTCGGAAACGCGGTGGCGGCGTCCCGCGCACCGGGGTGACGGAAAACCACTCCTGACCTGAGCCTTGGGGCGGGAAAAGGCATTTTGAAGCTGGAAAGCTCCCGGCCAAAACTCGCCGATGTGCACCCGCTCTTGCGAGTATAAATGCCTGACCAAGGGACCGCTATTTTGCGGTTCTGCGCGCTCCACTGCATCCCGCGAGTTGGACGT
>JBKJRG010000646.1:0-5724 GCA_046594805.1 Opitutaceae bacterium
GTGCGCTCCTCGCGCAACCCCGCCCGATCGCCACCAACGCGTCGGATCCCGCCAAGAAACCGGAAGAGCTCCAGAAACTCGAGAAATTCGAGGTCACGGGCTCCCGCATCAAGCGCCTCGACTACGAGACGCCGGCGCCGGTTGCGACCTACACCATCGCCGATATCGAGGCGAAGGGTTACACCAACATCGGCGACTTCATCCAGAGTCTGCCCTTCAACTCCGGGAGTGCGAATTCGATTTACCAGACGGCGAGCTTCCTGCGCGGCGCCGCCACCACCAACTTGCGCGGCTTGGGTGCGCAACGGTTCCTGACCCTGGTCAACGGCCGTCGCGCAGTGCCCTACGCGCTGATCAGCCCGAATTTCGGGACGCGCCAGGTGTTCGACTTCAATAGCCTCCCCGCGTCCGCGGTCGAGTCGATCGAACTGCTGAAGGACGGCGCCTCCGCCATCTACGGCTCCGATGCGATCACCGGTGTGCTGAACATCAAGCTGAAGAAAAACTTCAGCGGTCTCACCGTCGGTGCCTATTACGGCAACACGCTCAAAGGCGATGGCGGTGACACCGGCACGGTCAACCTGAGCCTGGTGGCCGGCGTCGGCCAGGGGAAGACGAAGTTGATGACCGCGTTCGACGTGAAGACGGCGAACTCGAACTTCATCCGCGATTACGGGGTGAAGACCACGGATTACTCCAGTCTCGGCACCAACAAGGGCCTGAATCAGAACTCAGGCTTTAACTGGCCCGCGAATCTGACGCTCACCCGCGGCCAGGCGGCGGCGGCGGGCCTGCCGTTTCCGGACGTGGCGGCCACCGTCGGAAGCTGGTCGTACGTCGTGCGTGGTGGGGCTCCCACGGCGAATCCGCGGCTGACTGATTTCGTGCCGGCGCCCGCCAATCCGGCGAATGCCAACGCCGTCCTGCTCGGCAACGAAAACCGGTACGACTTCGCCAAGACGTTCTCGCTCTACCCGGCGTACGACTACATGAGCAACTACAGCACGCTCGAGCATGAGCTCAGCGATAATTTGAAGGCTTTCGCGGAGTTCACCTACGCGAAGAACTCGACTTATTACGCCTTCACTCCCGGTGTCATCTCCTTCGGCACGGAACGGCTTACGATTCCGGAAACGAATCCCTACAATCCGTTCGGGATTCCGCTGACGACCCTCAGCGCCCGCGCGAGTTTCGGCCCCGTCCGCAAGTTCGACACCGAAGCCATCTCGTCCAACATCGTGGGCGGATTGCGCGGCTCGATTCTCGGCAAGTGGGACTGGGAGACCGCGGTTGGCTACGGCTACAGCAATGTCTCCACCGTTTCGCGTAATGCGATTCGCGCGACCACGTACCAGGCGGCGCTCAACGGGACCACGCGCGCCACGGCGCTGAACCCCTTTGGCCCGTCGGACAACGCGGCGCTCGTCGCGGGGCTGTTCACCGTTTCGCCCTCGAACTACAAGGCGGACGGCTTGAGCTGGGATGGCAACGTCTCGGGCAAGCTCTGGGAACTGCCCGCGGGCGACATCGGCATCGCCATCGGTGCCGAGGCGCGCAACGACAAGCTGATTGCCGACCCCGACACCGCCGCCTACCTGGGCTCGGGCGGCGGCCAGCCACTGCGGGGCAAGCGCACCGTGACCTCGCAATACGCGGAAATCACGGCGCCGATCTATCGTTCGTCTGAATTTGGCTCCGCCGAAGTCCAGCTCGCCGGCCGGCACGAATACTACAGCGATTTCGGAAACACCACGAAGCCGAAGATTGGCGCGAAAGTACGGCTGCCGAACAACCGCTTCATCAACGTCATTCTCCGCGGTTCCTACTCGGAGTCGTTCCAGGCGCCGGTCCTCGGCCTGCTTTACGCATCCCAGACGATTTCCTTCTCCGGCACCGTGCTGCAGGATCCGTTGCGTCTCCAGGATCCCCCGACCCAGCTGCGGATCATCTCGGGCGGTAATCCGAACCTCCTCCCCGAAACCGCGAAGGTGAAGTACGCCGGCGCGGTGTTCGAGGACGTCATGAAGATCAAGGACCTCTCGTTCAGCATCGATTATTTCGACATGCGGATCAACCAGGTCATCGTGACGCCCGGCTCGACGTTCCTGCTCTCGGAGCGCGGCCGCGCCCAGTTCCCGAACGGCATCGTGCGTGACACCACGCTCGGCAACCCGGGCCCGATTCTCCGGCTCGAGTCCGTGCCGTCGAACAACCCGGGCGCCTACCAGATGTACCGGGGCTTCGATTTCGGCATCCGGTACGGGATGCGCAACACGCGCTGGGGTAATTTCACCTTCGCGGCGGATGCCACTCAGATCAAGAAGACTGGCACCGACTCCGGGCTGGGCGGCGGCTTCTTTAATAACGCGGGTTATCTCTTTAACCCGCGCTGGAAGGCCAATGCCGGGACCGCCTGGCGGTACAAGGACATCGGCGCCAACCTGAACGTCGACTACACCCATCACTATTACAACGACGGCTACACGGCCCAAGGTTGGGGCGAAAATCCCTACACCCTCGTTCATGCCAGCGTGATTGTCGCGAAGTGGTTCAACAGCTCGATCACGATCGGCGCGAACAACGTGCTGAACAACCGTCCGCCGCCCAACGGTCGCGAATCGGTTGGTTTCGATCCGAATAGCTACGGCCCCGGGGCACTCGGCCGGTTCCTGTACGTGCGCGTGCGCAAGGATTTCTAAGCGCGTCAGCGCTGGTTTCCTTTTCTAATCCAAGCGTGCTCCTCCGGGGGCACGCTTTTTTTGATTCAACCCTCGTCCGCCGTCCGCCATGTCACGTTACCTTTTCTCCCTTTTCTCCGCGCTCCCCCTTTTCGCCGCCCAACCGAGCGCGCCTCCCGCCCAGCCAGTGCCGGAGTTGCCGGTCGCCACGTTCTTTCAGGCACCGAACATGACGTCACTCGTCTTTTCGCCCAACGGCAAGTACATCGCCTGCCTCGTGCCCTACGAGCATCGCATGAACCTCGCGGTGATCGATCTGGAGAAGGGGACGAAGAAGCTGCTCACCAATTTCAAGGATCGCCAGGCCACCCAGCCGTCCTGGGCCACGAACGACCGCCTGCTCTTCCGGGTCGATGACGAGGGCAAGGAATCCTTCGCCCTTTACGCCGTGAGCCGCGACGGCTCCGACCCCGGCATCCTCGCGTCCGGTTACTCCAAAGCCGGCACGAACAATGAAGCGAACGTCCGCTTCCGCAGCGTGCTCGGCCGGATCGAGGGCGATTCCCGAAATATCCTCGTCCTGGCCAACCTGACCTACCGCGACTGGTCGGACGTCGCCACGATGAACCTGAAGACCGGCGTGATGACGAAG
Source organism: Opitutaceae bacterium (assembly GCA_046594805.1). GTDB lineage: Bacteria > Verrucomicrobiota > Verrucomicrobiia > Opitutales > Opitutaceae > ER46. Next base: position 3,331 of record JBKJRG010000646.1, read on the forward strand.
TTGATCGAGGCGCCCGGCAATGTTGATTTCTACGTCCGCGACCACGCGGGAGAAGTCCGTTTGGCCGTCGTTGACACGGACCAGATCCGCCAGGTCCTGCACCGCGATCCCAAGACGCGCCAGTGGACCAAGCTCGGCGAACACCACATGGATTCGCCCGGCTGGGAGCCCATCGCGTTCGATGGCGACAACCGCACGTTGTTCATCTGGTCCGACGTGGGGCGCAAGACCCGGGCGATTTATCGCTACGATGTCGTCGAGCGCCGGCAGCTCGACCTCGTGTTGGCGGACGATGTTTACGATGCCATCGACGCCAACGGCGCCTCCGCCGCCAGCGTCACCGCCTCCACCATCTACGATCCCAAAGCCAAAAAGGTGGTCGGGCTCTCCTATGCGGCCGACCGCACTCGATTCCATTGGCTGGACGAAGAGATCAAGGCCATCCACCAAAAGCTGGAAGCGACCTTGCCGGACACGGTGCACCGCATCCGGCAGTTCGCAGACGACGGCTCGAAGATTATTTTCCTTTCCAACAGCGACCGTGATCCCGGGGTGTATTACATTTACGATCGCGCCAAGCAGAAGCTCAACGAGCTGGCGGTAATCAAGCCCGGCCTCGATCCGGAGAAAATGGCGGCAACCAAACCCGTGGAGTTCACCGCGCGGGATGGGTTGTTGATCCGTGGTTATCTCACGCTGCCGAAGGGCCGGCCGGCGAAGAACCTCCCGCTCATCCTGCATCCGCACGGCGGGCCGTTTGGGATCCGCGACGAGTGGGGTTATCGGGACGAGGTCCAGTTCTACGCCAACCGCGGCTTCGCGGTCCTGCAGGTCAACTATCGCGGCTCCGGCGGCTATGGCCGTGAATTCGAGCAGGCCGGGTTCAAGAAATGGGGCCTGGAAATGCAAAACGATCTGAGCGACGGGGTGAAATGGGCGATCGCCCAGGGCATCGCGGACGCGGGACGCGTGGTGATCAGCGGCGCCAGCTACGGCGGGTACGCCGCCATGGCGGGGCTGGCGTATTCCCCCGAGCTCTACTGTGCGGGCATCAATTACGTCGGCGTAACCGACATCGAGATCCTGATTCCGAAGGAGGCGCGACCGAGCCAGATGTACTGGCGCGACACCCGGCTGGGAAAATTGAGCAATCCCGTGGACCGGAAACGGATTCACGACACGTCGCCGGTCCATTTCGCCGAGCGGGTCAACGTTCCGCTGCTGATGGCCTACGGGAAAAACGATCCCCGGGTGCACATCGATCATGGCTTCGACATGGAGCGCGCGTTGAAGAAGGCCGGGAAGAATTTCGAGATGATCATCGAAAAGGACGAGGGCCATGGCTTTCGCACGGAGGAGACGAGCATCGCGTTCTTCACCCGGGTAGATGCGTTCTTAAAGAAGAACGTGCCGCCGCCGGGGGGCCGCGTGGACGTCGGGCCCACCCGGGTGATCGACCTCCCCGCGAAATCGAAGGGCGAATAGCCCGGCCTCATCAGACGGTTTGCGTCATGGCACGCAACGTGGTGAAGTGGGCGGCGTGAGCGAGATCGCCATCCGGCACATCTTCATTTCGTCCGGCCACAATTTCTTTGGCCGGCACGGGCAAACTGCGGGCACCCACCCGATGCTCGATGTGCCGCGTGCCCGGTGCCGCGCCGGTTGGGGACTCGAGGGCGATCGGTTCTACGGTTATCGGCCGGATTACAAGGGCCAGGTGACCTTCTTCGCCTGGGAAACCTTGCAGGCTGCGCGGCGCCATTTCGGCGTCCCGAAACTTTCCGCCGATGCGTTTCGCCGCAACGTGATCACCGAAGGCGTGGATTTGAATTCGCTGATTGGGCGGCGTTTCACGCTGGGCGGCGTGGAATTCGAGGGCACCGGCGAGGCGCGGCCATGCCATTGGATGAATGCCGTCGTGGCGCCCGGTGCGGAGGACTGGTTGATCGGGCAGGGTGGTCTGCGCGCGAAGGTGCTGACCGATGGCGAGCTCAGCGCTGGTTCCGCGGAATTGTGGCTGATGGCCGAGACGCTGGAGTTGCCTTTGTAGGAGCGGCGGTTTGCAACCGCCGGGATCCATGCGATCGACCGGTTTGGGGCGGTCAGGAGACCGCCCCTCCATCGAGTTTATTGTTTTCCAGCGCGGCCTTGGCCCAGGCGATCCCGGTTGCCTCGTCGCTGAACGCGCCATCGAGTTGGGCTTCAAAAGCCGCGTCGAGGATCGGCTTGAACGCGGGGCCCGGAGGAAGCCCGAGCTGCATAAGATGACGCCCTAGCACAATCGGCTTCGGGGCGGAATCGGTGAGTGCAAGTTCGTGCGCCTTGGCGCGAAATTGCGCAATCAGCGCGTGGATTTCGGGCGGGTGCAGGGGAGGGCGGCCGCGCGCATCGGCC
>JBKJRG010000782.1:0-6210 GCA_046594805.1 Opitutaceae bacterium
GGCGCCATCAACGGCGAGCCGCCCGGTTCGAAACAACCTTTGCGCGCCCGCGGTTCGTTGAAAGGCCTCGGCGAGGAGTCGGAGGAAATCGATAACGTGGTCACGAAGAAACACGAGGTCGTCCACACGTTCGGCTGGTATCTCCGGAAGATGGTCGCCAACGTGCAGGCTAGGGGCGCAAAGCCCATCCTGCTCTCACTTACGCTCCGCAACATCTGGCAGGATGGAAAAGTGGAGCGTGGGTCTGGCCGGTATGGCGAATGGTCCGCCGCCGTGGCGATGTCGACCGACGTCGCTTTCCTCGATCTTTCGCAACTTATCGCCGAGGAGTACGATCGCCGCGGCGAAGCAGCGGTGAAACCCCTCTTCCCCGCTGACCATACCCACACCGGCGCCGCCGGTGCCGATCTGAATGCCTCGCTCGTGGTGGCCGGCCTCCGCGCCTTGCCGGGCGCACCAGTTGAGCAATACCTTTCCGAAAAAGGCCGCGGCGTTCCGGCGGCGAAGCGCTGATTAAATGGTGGGGGCGGCTCTCCGAGCCGCACTGGGTTCCAGCGTGAACATCGCCTTGGCAGAGCGAATCACCCTGTCACCCAGGCCGGCTCGGAGAGCCAGCCCCACCCAAGTCGCGCCCTGCCTCAGCTCAAATCCCGCAAACTGCCGAACTCCGGATCGAACAGCCGCCGGTACGTGCGCACGATATTCCCATCGGTGAGCCCGGCGAGCCAGTCACAGATTTGCCGCGCCTTGCACGCGGGCGTCTTGTCGGCGTCGATCAAGCGCCCCACGCGCCCGGGCAGGATATTGATCACGCGCGAACCCTTTTCCACGTAGTTGCGCCAGCAGGATTCCCAGAGCTCGAAGAGGACCTTGCGGGCCTTGTGCTCCATCTGCTGCAACTGCGGGCTCTCGAAGATAATGTCGTTCGCCATTTTCTTGTAGAACGACGCCTCGCGTTCCGCCGCCGGCGCAATCACCAGCTCGAACCGATACCGATGCGTGCGCGCCGACATGAAGTTCTCCCGCTCGCGCAGCCGGCAGGCAGTGATGAAAGCCCCCACCCGCTGCGCGAACACGCTCTCCAGCCGATCGGCCCGCATGGCCCCGAAGAGTTGCTCCAACCACCGCCGCCTTTCCGCATCGAGCCGCTCGGTCTTCGCCCAGGACTCGATCCGCTCGAGCGTGAGAAAACCCGCCTTCACCCCATCGACGATGTCGTTGAGCGAATAGGCCGCGTCATCCGCCCAGTCCATGATCTGGCATTCCACGCTTTTGAACGCGTTCAGCTTCTCGCCCCCGTGCATTTCGGCCGGGATGACCGCAGCGCCGAAAACAAAGGTCCGGTACCGCTCCTGGGGATCGTAGATGAAATGATTGGTCGGCGGAGCGGGAAATTCGCGAAAGAGCTTTTTGTACTTCAACACCCCATCGAGCAAAGCGCGCGTCGGAGCCATGCCGCGCACCCCCGCTTCCGTCTGGTAAAGCGTGTCCGTCAGCAAATGCAGGGTCTGCGCGTTGCCCTCGAATCCGCCCCACGGCACCATCAACTCCTGCAACGTCCGCTCGCCCGAGTGCCCGAAGGGCGGGTGGCCCAGGTCATGCGCCAGGCACACCGCCTCCACCAGATCGCTGTCGATGTAGAAGTCGCCCCGCAACGGAGCCCCGCGCGAGCGGAGGTAGGCGCAAATCGAGCGGCCAATCTGCGCGACCTCCATCGAGTGGGTCAGCCGGGTCCGGTAAAAATCATACTCGCCCGAAAGAAAAACCTGCGTCTTGGACTGCAGCTTCCGGAAGGCATGCGCGTGGATGATTCGGTCCCGGTCCATCTGGAAGGGGGTGCGGTAATCGCGCTTGCGGCCTCCACCCAGTGATTCGCTGTCGAACGCGTTGTAGAATCGGTTGGCCATCGGGGGAATCGTTTCGACACGAACGCCCCGGCGCATACGATGCAATCTCGCAATGCCCCATGCGACTTTCTCCACTTCCCTCGGCACGTGCGCGATCGCATGGTCCGACGCCGGTCTGACCCGCTTTCTCCTGCCCGAGCCGGAACGCCAGCGCGGCGACACCGAGAGCGATCCGCCTCCCTGGGTGGCGGAGGTCATCGAGCGCGTCCGGCAGCATGTCGCCGGAGTCCCGCAGGATTTTTCGGACGTTCGTTTCGACTACGGCCGGATGCCGGAGTTCAATCGCGCCGTGTTGCGTGCGACCCTCGGAGTGAAGCCCGGCCACACGGCAACTTACGGCGAGATTGCCACTGCTATCGGCCAACCGGTAACCAACAGTCGCGCGGTCGGCGGCGCGCTCGGTGACAATCCCTGGCCGCTCCTGATCCCCTGTCATCGGATCGTTGCCGCCACGGGCAAAAGGACCGGATTTTCCGGCCCCGGCGGCGTGGCGACCAAGGTGAGGCTGCTGGCGCTGGAGGGCGCGCAGCTTTTGTAACGGCGTCACTTGCCGACGCCCGGATTGGCAGTGGCTGCGGCTTCCAGCCGCAGATTGGCTCGAGCGGCTGACCCACGATCTGCGGCTGGAAGCCGCAGCCACGCCCAACCACTCGACAGCCGCGGCAACCTCACTACCGTGCGCGGATGAAAAAAATGCGCGCCATCGCGAAGCTGCGCGCCGGCCCGGGACTTGACCTGACCGAAGTCCCCGTGCCGACGCCCGGCATCAACGATGTCCTGATCAAGGTGAAGAAGACGTCGATCTGCGGCACTGACGTTCACATCTACAACTGGGACGCGTGGGCGGAGAAGACGATCAAGCCGCCGATGGTGATCGGCCACGAGTTCGTCGGCGTGATCGCCGACGTCGGCGCGAACGTGCACGGTTTCAAGCCCGGCGACCTCGTCGACGGCGAGGGTCACATCGTCTGCGGCCAGTGTCGCAACTGCCTCGCGGGCCGGCGGCACCTGTGCAAGAATACGCAGGGCGTCGGTGTGAATCGCGACGGGGCCTTTGCCGAATATCTCTGCATCCCCGCGAGCAACGCCGTGCTCGTCGATCCCGCCATCCCGCTCGATGTGCTCTCCTGTTTCGATCCGCTCGGGAATGCGGTGCACACCGCGCTGCAATATGACCTCGTCGGCGAAGACGTCCTGATTACGGGGGCCGGCCCGATTGGCTGCATGGCGACCGCAGTCGCCCGCCAGGCCGGCGCGCGCCAGGTGGTCGTCACTGACGTGAATCCCGCTCGCCTGGCGCTGGCGAAGCGAATGGGCGCGACGCGCGTGGTGGACGTCGCACAGGAGAAACTGCCGGACGTGCAGCGCGAGCTGGGGATGAAGGAGGGCTTCGATGTCGGGCTGGAAATGTCCGGCAGCCCGCAGGCCCTGTCCGACATGATCGACAACATGTTTCACGGCGGCCGCATCGCGCTCCTTGGCATCATGCCGGGCGCCGCGGCGATTGACTGGAACAAGGTCGTCTTCAACATGCTCACGATCCGCGGCGTCTACGGCCGGGAAATGTATGAGACGTGGTACAAGATGACCGCACTCATCCAGAGCGGCCTGGACATCTCCCCCGTGATCACGCACCGGATGCCGTTCACCGATTTCCAGCAGGGCTTCGAACTGATGCGCTCCGGCAAGAGCGGAAAGATCGTTTTGAATTGGGACTGACCATGACGCCCGCCTACCGCGCGCACCTCGAGAAAACCCTCGCCGAGATCGAGGCGGGGGGACTGTTCAAGCGCGAACGCGTGATCCTGACGCCGCAGAACGCCCAGGTGTCAGTCCAGCCGGCCAACGCCACGGTCGGCTCCGCGCTGGCGGTGGGCAAAACTACCGTCCTGAACTTTTGCGCGAACAACTACCTCGGGCTCGCGAACCATCCGGAAATTCTCGCGTCGGCCCATGCCGCGCTCGAGCGCTGGGGCTACGGCATGTCGTCGGTGCGCTTCATCTGCGGCACGCAGGAAGTGCATCGGCAACTCGAGGAACGGCTGACGGATTTTCTTGGGACGGAGGACAGCATTCTTTACGGCTCGTGCTTCGACGCGAACGGCGGGGTGTTTGAAACGCTGCTCGCGGCCGAGGACGCGGTCATCAGCGACGAACTCAACCACGCCTCGATCATCGACGGCATCCGCCTCTGCAAGGCGCAGCGCTATCGCTACAAAAACTGCGACCTGGCCGACATGGAGGTGAAACTCCGAGAGGCCGACGGGAAGAAGGCGCGTTTCAAGCTGATCGTGACGGACGGCGTATTCTCGATGGATGGCTTCATCGCCCCGCTCCGCGAAATCTGCGACCTCGCAGATAAATATGGGGCGCTCGTGATGATCGATGACAGCCACGCGGTGGGATTCATGGGTCGCACCGGTCGGGGTACCCACGAACACTGCGGCGTGATGGGACGCATCGATCTCATCAGCGGCACGCTGGGCAAGGCGCTCGGCGGGGCGAGCGGCGGTTACATCAGCGGACGAAAGGAGATGGTGTCGCTGCTGCGGCAGCGTTCCCGCCCTTACCTTTTTTCCAACACGCTGGCACCCGTCATCGCCGCCGCCTCGATCACCGCGCTGGACTTGATCACGCGATCGACGGCGCTGCGGGATACGCTGGAGGCGAACACTGCGTTTTTTCGGGCCGGCCTCGCCGGGGCCGGGCTCACGCTCAGGCCAGGCTCGCACCCGATCGTGCCGGTGATGCTCGGTGACGCGGCGCTCTCGCAACGATTCGCCGCGCGGATGCTCGAGCAAGGCGTGTATGTGATCGGCTTTTTCTACCCCGTGGTGCCGCAGGGCGCCGCCCGGATTCGCACCCAGGTCAGCGCCGCCCACAGCCGCGCGGACCTCGAGTTTGCGATTCGCGCGTTTGCGGAAACGAAACGTGTACTGGGGGTCTAGGCCGAGGTTTTTTCCTGAGGACGCGGCCCCAACCATGCAAGTGTGCCAGCAGACGGATGCGGGTGTGGGTTTACTTGCAGGGGTCGGGGAAGTGCGGCCAACTCAGCCTCTACTTGTGCCTGCCCAATTGTCTGCCATGTCTCAACCCATCCGCCCCTCGGTCCTGCGCCGTCTCGAAAAAGCGGCCCGCACCGTGGCAAAGGCGTCGTACTCGCCTTATTCGAAATTTCGCGTGGGCGCGGCCGTCCTCACCGGCTCTGGCCGGATTTACGCCGGCTGCAATGTCGAGAATGCCTCGTACGGCCTTAGCAATTGCGCGGAACGGACCGCCATCTTCACCGCTGCCGCGGCAGGCGAGCGGAAGCTCCGGGCGGTCGTGGTCTATACCCCGACTCCCACGCCCACCATGCCCTGCGGGGCCTGCCGCCAGGTGATCAATGAATTTGGTCCGCGCGCGATTGTAATCAGCGTCTGCAACTCCGCCAAGCGAATCGAAACCACCCTGCCCGCGTTGCTGAGCGAGGCCTTTGGGCCTGAGAACCTGATCAAGGGTTCGATCCGGAAGGCTGCGCGCAAAGCGCGCTGAATTCCCGCAACGCCGCGGGGAAACGGTCGCCGGCCACCGCGGTGAAATCGTTGTGCGTGGCGTCCGCCACCCAAAGGTGGCGCTTCGGTCCGGCCGCTGCGGCGTAGAGCGTCTCGCCGTGGTGGAACGGAATGACTTCGTCGGCCCGGCCGTGCAACACAAGGGTCGGGCAGGTCACCTGCCGCAGCTTGCGCTCGTTCTGAAACGAATCAAACGGCAGGATCGGCCAGCGCGTGACCACGCGGTAGACGCTGGTGAAAGCACTCTGCAGCACCAAGCCGCCCACTTTTTCCTCCGTGGCCATCTGCACGGCCGGACCGCCGCCCAGGGAACGACCAAATAGAATCGTCCGCGCCGCGGGGACATTGAGATCATTCCGCAGATACGCCCGCGCGATCCGCGCCGTGGCATAAATCCTCTGCTCGGAGGGCTGCCCGGTGCTCAGGCCATACCCCGGATAATCCATCGCGAACACGGCAAATCCCTCGTCGCGCCACGCCCGCAACTGGGGCTCAATGTCGCCCAAATCCTCGGCATTACCGTGGAAAAACCAGAGCGTGAAACGCGCCTGCGGGTTGGGCAAATACAGCAGGGCGATCTCACTTCCATCCGCGCCTTTCAGTTTATGGAGACCGGCGGGCGCCCGCATCGACCCGAAACGCGGGAAGTAAAGCGAACCCGGCACGAGCAATCGCGCGATAACCGTGAACACAAGGTAGCCACCGACGAGCAGCAGCACCGGCACGCGCAAAAATTTCCAGTACTCGGG
>JBKJRG010000050.1:0-3701 GCA_046594805.1 Opitutaceae bacterium
GAGCCATCGGCGGAGCGAGCGCTGGCTCGCGGATGCGGCTCTGGCGTTCTGTTTGCGTCTTGACCCGTGGAATCCGGCAGGGCTAGCGTTGCGCCAGCGTTTGGCGATTAGCCGCAAGGCGCCATAAGGCCCAAATTCCATGCACAACCGAGTCTTGTCCTGGCTGTTTTTCTGCGTTTTTGTCGCCGCGGTTTCGGTGCGTGCCCAGGCGCCTGCCCCCGCTGTGCCGTCGAGTCCTCCTCCGGGTCTCGTGTTGGTGGCCCAAGTGACGGGCTCTGTTACGAAGACCCTCAATGGCGTGCGCACGGCGCTGAAGGTCAATGACCGGATCGAACAGACCGCGAAGATCAACACGGCGCTGGATTCGAGCGTGGTGCTCGCGTTCTCCAATGGTGCCACGACGCAACTCGGCGCCGACACCGAACTCGTCATTGACCAATTTCTGCAGGATCCTTTCGAGCGCACTCTGGTGATGGCGAATCTCGAAGAGGAGCCGACGCAGTCCATCACCAAGCTCAGCCTGAATCGCGGCGAGCTGATTGGTAAAGTCGCCAAATTAAAACGCACCAGTGGCTCGAGCTTCACCGTGCAAACCCCGGTGGGCGCGGCCGGTATTCGCGGCACCACGTTCCGCATCGTTTTCCGCCCGCAGGGCACGGGGCTGGCGTTCTTCTCGTTGAGCACGGTCGAGGGCGACGTTAATTTCACGCAACCCGGCCAGGGCGGCACGACCACGCCGGGCGCAGGCGGCACGCCCGGTACCCCGCCGGCGGATCCCAATGCTCCCGGCGGCGGCACGCCTCCGCCCGGTGGTGGCACCGGCACAGGCGGTGGCGTTGCGGTCACCGGCGGCCAGGAAGTGGTCATCACGGTCAACGTAAGCGTCAACGCGACGACCGGTGTCATGACAGTCACTGCTCCGCCTACCGTGGTGACCACGGTGCCGATCAGCAGCCAGACCCAGGCCGCCATTGTGCAGCAGGCGCAGTCCATTGCCGTGGCCGTGGCGACGACGTGCTTCACGGCCGCTCCGCCGGCGAGCTCGGGCACCGGCGGCGGGACAACTCCAGGCGGTGGTACGGCCGAAAGCCAGGGCCCGTCGGGCAGCACGACGGGGAGCAGCACGGCGACCAATCCGCCGGCCAGCACTCCTGCGGCGACCAATCCGCCGGCCAGCACTCCTGTGGCGACCAATCCGCCGGCCAGCACTCCCCCGGCGACCAATCCTCCGGCCAACAAACCGCCGGCGACTAATCCGCCTCCGCCTCCTCCTCCGCCCCCGACTCCGCCGCGCACCACCTCGGGCGACGGCCGGCCTGGTGGTTGATCGGCGTGCGCGGTCACCGCGCTACGGCAATTCTGCTTTCGTTCGCCGCGGACGCTACCTAGCGTCCGCGCAATGGCTCAGACCAAGCAGGCGAAAGTTTTCGCGTATCTTCGCTGGCTGCTGCTCCTGCTGATCCCGGCGCTGTGGTGCGTGCTCGACCATTACGGGCGGCTGACCTTTCTCGAAAACCGATCGGTCGACCTGCGCTTCCAGGTCCGGGGTGAAATCGAGGCGCCGCTGAAGATCGTCTATGTGGACATCGATACCCTCTCGTTAAACGAGATCGGCGGCTTTCCGTGGAGCCGGAGCTATTTTGCCCGCGTCGCCGCGGCGCTGCTCAACGAAGCCAAGGTGAAAGCGATTGGCTTCGACATTGTTTTTTCGGATGCCGGAATTTCCGAGTCCGTCAGCCGGGCCAAACTGGTCAATGGCAACGCGGAATTCGGCCGTTTCCTGATGAAGTCGCCGCCGGTCGTGCTGGGGGCCGCGTACGGTGGCTGGCAGTTTCTCGACGTCAACGGCAAGCGGCAGGAACGCGCCTTGCCCATCGTCGCCACGGAGACGCGCAAGGCGGATAAACTCGAGCCGCCGGAGACGCCCTCCTTCGAGACCAGCCCTGACCCGAACAAGCGGCAGCCCTACACGCCGCCCATTGCGATCGGGCTGATCGACACGATGGGCGGAGGTACGCGCCTGGTGCCGGCCTGGGCGCCGAGCAACATCCAGCGGACGTACTACCACATGTCGCTCGAACTCGCGCGGCTGTACTGGGGCCTCCCGCCGGGCGCGATCTCGCATGACGAGCAACAGATTTTTTTCAAGCGCCCGGACGGATCGGTCAAGGCGACGGTGCCATTGGTGAAGGGCCAGTTGCTCGAAATCAATTGGTTTACCCAATGGTCCTCGCCGCAGATTGCGGACACGACGCACGTGGAATTTGCGACCGTCGCGGCGTATGCGGAAGCGCTCCAGTCGAAGGATGAAAAAGAGGTCCAGGCCGCGAAGACCTTTTTCGCGCAGGAGGAGTTCCGCGGTGCCGCGGTGTTGATTGGCCCGGTCGATCCCCTGTTGCAGGATCTGGCGCCGACTTCGCTCGACGATGCGCCCGTGCCGAAGGTCAGCGTGCACGGCAATCTCCTCAAGACGATCGTGTCCGGCCAGTTTCTCCAGCGGTTTCCGGACAAGTCCAACTATCTGCTGGTTTTCGGCCTGACGATCATTGTGACGACGCTCTCGGTGGCGGGTGGCGCCCGCGCACTTTTTGCCAAGGTCATGGCCGTGCTCGCGGTGGTGGTGTATGTCGCGATCGTTTTTCACCTCTTCAAGGAGAGCCACATTGTGCTGCCCTTCACCGCCCCGCTGGGCGCAGCCCTGACCACGAGTTTTGCCGGACTGATCTTGCAGGTGATCGACGAGCAAAAGGCCAAGGGCAGGATCAAGGGCATGTTCGGCGCCTATGTCTCGCCGCAGCTCGTCGACCGGATGATCGATTCCGGCGAAGATCCCCAGCTCGGCGGTCACGACGCGGAGATCACGGCCTATTTCAGCGATATTCAGGGCTTCTCCTCCTTCTCGGAGATACTCGGCTCCGGTCCGCTCGTGCAGTTGATGAACGAATACCTCACCGCCTGCACGGATATCGTGCAGGCCGAGGGCGGGACGCTCGACAAGTACATCGGCGATGCCGTGGTCGCGATGTTTGGTGCGCCGATCCCGATGAAAAACCACGCCTACCGTGCGTGCGTGGCCACGCAGCTGGTGCATCAAAAGCTCGGGGAGTTGCGGGCGAAATGGAAGAGCGAGGGCGACAAGTGGCCGGAAATAGTCTGGAAAATGCAGTCCCGGATCGGGCTCAACACCGGCGTCTGCATGATTGGCAACATGGGTAGCCGGACGCGTTTCAACTACACGATGATGGGCGATGACGTGAATCTCGCCGCCCGCATGGAGTCCGGCGCCAAGAGCTGGGGCGCGTACACCATGGTGACCCAGGTGACCAAGGCCGCGTGCGAACTGCATGGGGTCGATCGGGTGGTGTTTCGGCCGTTGGGGCGGATCGTCGTGATGGGCCGATCGCAACCCGTGCCGATTTTCGAAATCGTCGGACTAAAGGATATCATCGCCCCCTCGGCGCACGAATGCATCGGGCTCTTCGAGCAGGGACTCGCGAAATATTACGCACGCGACTGGGACGGCGCGATCACGTTGTTCAAGCAAAGCGCCGCGCTCGAGCCCAACCAACCGGGCGTCACCCCGGGGGTGAAGACCAATCCTTCGCTCGTCTACACGGGCATCGCCGAGGATTATCGGGGCGCACCGCCGGAGGAAGGTTGGAAAGGCGTGTACGTGATGAAGGAGAAGTAAGCGGGCCGGC
>JBKJRG010000174.1:0-4951 GCA_046594805.1 Opitutaceae bacterium
CCCGCGACATCGAAGCCCTCGATCGCCGCCTCGGGCGCGGTGCCGCCCTTCATCGCCACGCCCATCAACATGCGCGCAACGGCCCGGGCGGTTTCCTTTCCCACCACCCGGTTCAACTCCACTCGATCATACCGGAAGACCGGCTCCGGCCCATCGTTGATCTCGCGAATAATCTGCGGGCGCAGCAGCACGCCATCCGCGGCGATGACACTCATGGCCTGGTGCATCTGCAGGACCGTACTGGAAATCGAGTGGCCCATCGGAATGATGACGATGTCGCGCTCATGCCATTGCTTGTAGGGGTTGAGGATGCCGGAGACCTCACCGCCACCCGGGAAGCCCAGTTTGGCACCGAAGCCGAAGGCGCGCGCGTAACGGTGCAGCCGTTCCTCGCCGAGCCGCAGGCCGAGTTGCGCGGCCCCGCGGTTGCTCGAATGACTGATAATCTCCGCCACGCTCAATTCCCCCATCCGGTGATCCTCACCCGGCAGGGCCAGGGTCCGGCCCTTGTAGACCACCTTCTCCAGCGAGCAGTCGAAAACGGATTGGGGCGTGACGAGCCCTTCCTCCAGCGCGCCAGCGGCGGCGACGATTTTGAACACCGAGCCCGGGTCGTAGATGTCGGTCACGGCGACGTTCTTCATCCGCGCCATCTCTTCCTTCGGCACCTGGTTGTACTTGTTGGGATCGAAGGTCGGATAATTGGCCAGCCCGAGGATGAACCCGGTGCGCGGATCGCTGACGATGATGCTCGCCTTCAGCGGCTGGTATTTCTGCGCGAGGGCGGCGAGTTCCTGTTCCACGATGTTCTGCACCGCGGCCTCGATCGAAAGGACGACCGTGTACCCATTCGCCGGTGGAACATATCGGCTGCGAAACTGCGCGAGCTCGCGATTGCGCCCGTCGCGTTCCCCCACCCGCCAGCCGTTCTGACCCCGGAGGTAGAAGTCGGCGTAGGCCTCCATCCCGGCGGTGGCCTCCTGCTGCCGGTTGACGTAGCCGATGAGATGGGAAGCGAGCTGGTTGTGCGGATACGTGCGCCGGTAGACGCGATCGGCGACGAGGCACTTGAGTCCCAGCTTCTCGATCTCGAGGTTGAGTTGCTCGGAGATGTCGTCGTGCAGCTTGGCCCACTGGATGGGGGCCGCGGGCTCCGGCGCAGCGCCTTCGGCTTCGTCCGCCGGTTGCGGGCCCAATTCGGCCGCGGCCGGCGCCGGCACACCCGGCAGGTTGAACTTGAACACCAAGCCCCCGGGCTGGGACGCCGGCGAGGCCGCGAGTGAAGCGGGGGCCGCCGGCGCGGCCACGGGGAACTTGGTGTTAAATAGGCGGCGGACCTCGGCTTCGGGCCGGCCAATCAGCGCGGCGAGCTGCGGGATCTTTTTTTCGTCGTCCGGCCGCACGGCGCTGGGATCAACCGCCAGCACGATGCGGGAGTAACTGGTGGCGAGCAGCGCGCCATTCTTGTCGCGAATATCACCGCGGCGCGCCTGCTCCACGATGAGCTGGCGCCGCAGCTTGGAGATGTTGCGGAGCAGTTCCTCGCGTTGCACCACGTGCAGCCAGACCAGCCGCGTGCCGAGCCCCGCAAAACAGACAAACAGGCCTCCGGCGAGCAGGACAATCCGATAGCTCGAGGCAAAGCCCTTGGACATGGATCAGGGATTCAGCGCGATTTTGAATTTCACCGGTACCGGCGCATCCGTGTCGCGGAACAACGCACGATTCGCGCGCGAAACCATCCGACCCACCGTGTCCTCCGTCACGTGCATGACCTGCGCGTCGCTCACCGGCACCAGGCCGAGGTTGAACTCGACGTTGCGCCGTTCGAGCGCCTCCTGGGTCTGTTCGGCCGCGATGGTGGCGCTCGACTCGTCAATGCGACGGTTGAGATCCTTGATGCTGGCTTCGAGCCGGCGATTGCTGTTCGCGGTGCGGGAAATCTGCTGCCGCATCCAGACCGTGCCGAGGCCGACGGAGCCGCTGGCAAAAATGGTGACAAGGAGGCAGAGGACGATTTGGTTTACGAAGGCGTGGGAGTTGGTTTTCATCGGGCCGGATGGCGCGGGCGGTTGGAGCGGGAGATTAGAATTTGCGGAGGGCGCGGAGCTTGGCGGAACGGCTGCGCGGGTTGACGGCGATCTCGGCGTCGGAAGGGATCACCGGTTTGCGGGTCAGGGGCTCGGCTAGCTTCACCCGCAAGTCCTGCGGCGTGCTGTCGCTGGCGCTTTCAGGCTGCCCGCACATCCGGCGGAAAAACTGCTTCACCGGCCGATCCTCGAGGGAATGGAAGCTGATGACGCAGAGGACGCCGCCGGCCGCGAGCTTGGCGAAGGCGGCCGGCAGGGCCCGCTCGATCGCGCCGATTTCGTCGTTGACCGCGATGCGGATGCCTTGGAACGCGCGCGTGGCCGGGTGAAGGCGCGACGTGTGCCGATCCCGCGCCGGAATGGCCTCGGCAATGACACTGGCCAGCGATGTCGTCCGCGCGAGGGCGCCAGAGCCCCGGGCGCTCACGATCGCGCGGACGACTCGCCGCCAGTGTAGCTCCTCGCCAAAATCGCGTACGGCCCGCACGAGCATTTCCTCGGTGGCGGTCTCCAGCCACTGGCTCGCGGGCACTCCGGTGCGCGGATCCATCCGCATGTCGGCCGGTGCTTCCTGTCGAAACGAAAATCCGCGCCCGGCGTCGTCGAGCTGAAAAGACGACACGCCCAAATCGAACAGGATCCCGTCGAAATTCCCCACCGGCAGATCCGCCAGCCGCCCAAAATCGCGCTCGATCAGTTCGAATTGACCGGGGAATTCCTGGCGGAGCGGCTCGGCCCGGGCGGCGGCCGCCGGATCGCGATCGAGGGCAGTGACCTGGATTCCCGGCGCAACCTCGAGCAGGGCGCGCGTGTGCCCTCCACCGCCGAAGGTGCAATCGAGGTACCGGCCATCGGCGCGCGGCGCGAGGAACCCGAGCACCTCGCGCAGCAACACGGGTTGGTGGCCGGGATTCATGCGGACGGCGGAAATTTCAGCGACGGCCTGGGGCATCGGAAGAGTTTCTCAGGCCGGCGGATTTCTTCAGGGCCACAGTGCGCAGCACCAGCCCGTCGCGGACGCGGGGACTGACCAGGGCAGCCGAGAAGGCAACTCCGCTCCCGGCATCGATCCACGCCGGGAACGGCCGCCGCGCCACCGCGGTGGAACTCGTGACGGCCTTGCGAAGGGGGACGCGGGAAGTGAGAGTCTTTACTTTACGGCGCATGGGTGATCGGGGGAGGCCGGGGGAAGAGACAGCGGGAGAGGGAAAATCCACTTGGGCGGGCGGCGCGCTCAAATATCCAGACGGCGCATGAGATCGCCGAAGTTCTCACCGGCGGTGCGGGTTTCCTCCTGCTGCCAGCGAGCGGGGGTATAGAGATTGAACTTCGTCAGCGATCCCACCAAGACCGCGTCCTTTTCAATCCCGGCATGTTTAAGCAACTCCGCGCTCAGGCCCACCCGCCCCGACTTGTCGAAAGAGAAGCTCTGCGTCTGCGAAAAAAAGCGCGCCGCAAAAGCCTGTGCCGCTGCATCGCTCAACTTCATTTCCGAAATCTTGGCATGCAGCTTCTCGACTTCAGACGGCGGCAAAACCGCGACATACCCGTCTGGATGCGGCGTGGCCAGGAACGTGTCCTCCTCCGCATGGGCGAATCGCCAGGCAGAGGGGATGGTGACGCGGCCCTTGTCGTCCAAGGAATGCCTAAAAAGCCCGGTATAAAATGCTTTGCTGGGCGTCGCCATTAGGGGAGCTGGAGAGAAAGTAACCCAAAGTGCCCCATTTCAACCCATTTCACCCCCCTCCGGTCAAGCCAAGACCGAGGCGAGAGGCAAAATGTTATTCACAAACGGCAGCCTTTTAAACGGTTGCGGGGAGGGCGGCGGGTTATGCGTACGCTCGGACGGGCGGCATCACCAAGGCGGGAGAGCCCGACGAACTTAACGACTTAAGCCAGCGTGGATTTCCTCCCCCAGCGCGAAGATAAATCGCGTTCTTCCCTTGGGGGGTCGGGCCGCCCCTGCCGGATCGATTCAATCGGAGGAGCCCACGAACCCATATCCCTCCGCCCGGCGTTCGTATTCAGCCTTCTGATGCGGGGACTGCCGGCCTGCACCGCGGGCCACACTGCCCTACGCCGAACCCGCCGATTTCTCCCCCGACACGCCCGTGATGATCCGCGCCCCGCGCTTGTAGGTGATATACGAATAAATCCACTGCATGAGGACGGAGAATTTGTTGCGAAATCCGACGAGGAACATCAGGTGCACCCCGAGCCAGGCGAGCCATGCCGGATAACCGCTCAGCTTGAGGTTTTTGATCTGCGCGACGGCGGACGAACGCCCGATGGTGGCCATGGAACCCTTGTCGAAGTACGCGAAACGCGCGCGGCTCGCCGGCGGGATTTTCTTTCCGCGCAATTCGCGCTTGATAAGCTCGGCGGCAAATTTGCCCATCTGCATCGCGCCTTGGGCCACGCCCGGCACCACTATCCCTTTCGCATCCGTCAAAGTGACCATGTCACCCAGCGCAAAAACGTCCGGGTGTCCTGGCAGGCTGAGATCCGGGAGCACCTGGACCCGGCCACCGCGATCCAGCTCCACGCCGAGCGCCCGGGTAATCGGCGCGGCGCCGACGCCGGCGGCCCAGACGATGTTGTCGCATCGGATGGTCTCTCCGGCCACCACGACTTCGCCCTGCCGGATGGCTTCCACCCGTACACCCACGCGCACCAGCACGCCCAGCCGGTCGAGCTGGCGTTCGGCGCTGGCCGAAAGCTCGGGCGCAAACATCCCCAGCACGCGCTGTCCGCCTTCAATCAGCAGCACCCGCACCGTCGTGGGATCGATCTGATCAAAATCCTTGTGAATGACGGTGCGGGTCAATTCCGCCAACGCGCCCGCGACTTCAACGCCGGTC
>JBKJRG010000256.1:0-4578 GCA_046594805.1 Opitutaceae bacterium
TTTGGCATGTTGGCAACATGCAGGACCTCCCCATTCTGGTCGCCGAAGACGACGATGACGATTTTCACTTCCTCCGTCTCGCGATCCGCGCCGCCGAGATCAAGAACCCCGTGCTGCGCTTTCGCGACGGCTCCGAATTGATAAAATTCCTCGAACAAGTCCCGAGCGCCGAGCTCGGCGACACGGCCAACGCGACATGGCTGCTGCTCCTGGACATCAGCATGCCGCTGGTGAACGGCTTCGACGTGTTGAAATGGATCGCCGGTCACAAAGGGCAGCCCCAGCTCCGGCCCGTCGTCCTTTCCGGTTTCTATCACCCGGTGGACGTCGAGCGCGCCATGGCCCTCGGTGCGGCCGAATACCTGGTGAAGCCCATTACCCGACAGACGCTCAGCGGCATCGTAGCGCGCCAGTACATGCAGGCCGAGCGGGCCTGAGCGAGGGCGCCGCATCCGCACTACCCTTCCGCCCTGGTCCTGGCATCTGCCTCGATCAACTTGCTCAGGCGATCGAGGTTCGCGCGCACCCGCGCCTTCACGGCCGGCAGCTCCGCTGCGTTCGCCACCTTGTCGTTGGCGAACAGGTAAAACTTCATCTTCGGCTCCGTGCCGCTGCCGCGCGCGGCAAAGGAATAGCCGTTGGCCAGCGTCACCACGTAGAGATCCTGCGCGGGGATGGTATCACCGTCCGCATCCACGATTTTCTCCCGGCCGAAATCCTGGAACTTCACCACCGGCACGTCCCCGAAAACCTGGGGCGGGCTGGCCCGGTAGGTTTCGAGGATGCGCTTGATCTTCGCGCTGCCGCTTGCGCCCTCGTAATAAATGTTGATCACGCCCTCGAGATAGAAGCCGTAACGCAGGAAAATTTCATCGAGGTACTCCGGCACCGTCAGGCCGCGGCTTTTCACCCAGGCGCAAACCTCGGCGAACATCAGGCAGGCGGAATTGCCATCCTTGTCGCGCAGGTAATCGTTGGGCAGGTATCCGTAACTCTCCTCCGTCCCGAACGCGTAGAAGGTGCTGTGCTGCTGCAGCAATCGCGCGCGCTCCGCAAACGGCGTCGCCTCGTAATCGAACCCCGGGCCCATCACGGCGCGCAGCTTGGCCTCGTAGCCGCCCATTTTCGCCGCGATCCACTTGAAGCCGGTCAGCGTGTTGATGACCTTCACCCCATGGCCGCGGCCGATCGCATCCTGCAGCTGGGTGGTCACGAACGTCTTGATGATTGCCACCTGCGGCGAGCCCTCGCGCGGAATCCAGCCCAGCTCTTTGTACTTCGTGAGCCGGTAGTCCGCCAGCAGAGCGCCGATTTGGTTGCCCGTCAGCAGTTCCATCCGGCCGGCACGGTTCCGCACTGCACAGCCCATGCGATCGGCGTCGGGATCGGTGGCCAGCACCACGTCGGAGCCTTCGCGTTCCGCGAGCGTGATCGCGCAGGACAGCGCTTCGGCGTTTTCCGGGTTCGGCGATTTGACCGTCGGGAACCGGGCATCGAAGGCGAGCTGCTCCGGCACCGCCTTGACGTGGCACCCGGCATGCAGCAGCAGCGGCAGCGAGTGGATCGCGCCGGTGGCATGGATGTTGGTGAATACCACCTTCAGTTTCGTCTTCCGAAAAACGCTCGGATCGAGCGCGGCCTTGCCCGCGACCGCGAGGTACGCGTCATCGGCGTCGCGGCCCAGGGTGGTGACGCCCGACAGCCGCGGCGTCAAATACGCCGCCAGCTCGGCGAGCGGCACGGCGTTGACCTCGGCCACGATCCCCTGGTCATGCGGCGGCACGACTTGGGCGCCGTCCTGGAAGTACGCCTTGAATCCATTATCGTGCGGCGGATTGTGGCTGGCCGTGATGACCACCCCGGCGTGCGCCTTCAGCCAGCGGACCGAGAAGCTGAGCTGCGGCGTCGGGCGCGGCCCGTCGAAGATAAATGCCTCGCCCCCCAGCTGCATCCAGGCGGAGGCAGCGAGCTCGCAAAAATGGCGGGAGAAATGCCGAACGTCATGCGCGATCACCAGCCGCGGTTTCGCTTTGACGCCCTGGCTGGCCAGATGGCGCGCCGTGTAACGATAGAGCCCAATCGTCGCGCGAATCAGGGTGAAGTCGTTGAGGACATTGCTGCCAATCGCCGCATGCTCCGGCGAACCGCCGGGGCGCAACGTACCCGTCTCCGCTGGCGCGGGCACGACGCCAATGGTGCGGCCACGCATGCCCCCGGTGCCGAATTCCAGGAAGCGATAAAAACGATCGTTCAACTCCCCCCATGCCGCCTGCGCCAGCAACTGCCCGATGCTGGTGACAGCCCAGGCCGGCAGCCGGGCGTCGAGGAAAGCTGCCATGTTTTGGGCGGAAGTGGGCAAAAGTTGGCCGGCCTTTTCAGCGGCGCGGATGCGATCGAGGGTGGTCATGCGTGGTCGAGAAGGAAAATGGCGGATGAGATGAACGGCGTCGCGTGAATCTTTCAACACTGGGTTCACCGGTCGGGTCCGCGCGCGTTTCAGCGGGTGGGGCTCGCTCTCCGAGCGGGCCTGAGTTTCAGCGCGTCACCCTGGCAGCGCCGACGACCTCGGAACTCAGGCCGGCTCAGAGAGCCAGCCCCACCCTCAAACACCTCCGCTACTTCCGAAACAGTGCGTGCTCGGGTTTTCCGCCGCTCAACACGTACGCCACGAGATCCAGAATCTCATCCTGCGTCATCCGCGCGAGCAGCATCGGCGGCATCGACGAGACCTTCGAGGGCTCGATGCTCTTCACTTCCTTCCGATCCACCGTGACCCGCTGGTTGGGATCGCTGGGATCCTCGTTGATCACCACAAAGTCGCCGTTGAGGTTTACCACCGCGCCGGTCACCGTCGTGCCGTCGTTCTTCGTCAGCACCGTCGGCACGAACTGCTCGTTGATTTCCTTGCTGGGATTTATGATTTGGTCGAGCAGGTCATGCGCCGAATACCGGCCGCCGGCCAGCGTCAGGTCCGGCCCGGTCATCCCGCCCTCGTTGCCGAACCGGTGGCACGCGAAACACGCCGCCGCGCCAAACATCCGTCGGCCCGTTTCGAAGCTGCGTCCTTTCATGCCGGCCTGCGCCGCCGGGGAGAGCTGCTCCAGCGTCCAGTTGGTGAACGGCCGCCCCGCGAAGGCGTACCCCAGGTTTTCGATTGTGCTGACTCGCGTGGGCGTTTTCGCGAGGACTCCGGCCAGAGCGGTGCGATCGGCATCGGACAGGGTGGCGAGCGCATCGGTGCGGATGAATTCGATGAACTTGGAAAAACTTGCCCCGCCGCGGTAGTTCGCCGCCTTGAGGAACCACTCGAAAAACGCCGTCCGCGTCGCCCGCGTCCATCCGGTGTCCAGCACGCGCAGCGAGCGCGCGTACTCGATCTGCTCTTCCTGCGTCGGCGCTGCCGCGATGAGCGCCATCGCCTTCGTGGCCACCGTGGGCGAGCGCAGGTAGACCAGCGTTTCACAGAGCAGCCAGTTGAGCTCGCGCGATGCTGCCGGGAACAGCGGATCCAGTTTCGCGACGAGCCGCGCCCTCGCACTTTCGTCGACGGGTGAGAAACGGTGCAACGCGATCTCGAGGGCGCGCAAAAGGGTCAGCCGACGGGCCTCATCGAGCGACTGCCAGTCCGTCTTTTCCAGCGCAGCGATAATTCCGCCGCCCAGTTTCTGATCCACCGGCGGTGCGCCGGGCGTGCGATGGGTCGGGCAGGTTCCGCCCGCCCGCGCGAGGGCGAGCAACGCTTCCACCCGAATCGCCGCGTTCGATTCATTCACCGCCCGCTCGGCCCAGGCTGCCAGCGGCTGGTGCTCGATTGCCGTGCGCGCGGCCCAGCGCACAAACCGATCGGCATGAGCGAGGTGCGGCCACGCGCGGCCGATCGCGGCCGGATCGGCCTTGCCGTGAAATGTTTCCAGCTCGTGCCGCAGCGTGCGGGCCGGCAAGGCCCGGGCGGCCGCCGCGACGGGCGCGGTCGACTCGCTCCCGGTGTACGTCACGCGATAGACTCCCGATTGGACCCTTCGTCCGCCAATCGCGAAGTACATCGCGCCGTCCGGATGAATGATTGCGTCCGTCAGCGGCAGCGGTGAACCCGACATGAATTCCTCGCGCGTGGCCTTGTAGCTGGCGCCGTCCGGCTCAAGATGGACGGCGTGGAGCTTGCCCCAGCTCCAATCGAGGATGAACAGCGCATTCTGGTAACGGGCCGGAAATTTCGCCCCGTAGCCGAACGTCATCCCGGTGGGCGAACCCGGCCCGATGTCGATCACCGGCGGCAGGTTGTCCGGATAAAAGGATGGTCGTTTGCCCGCCCCGTTCCGCCAGCCGTACTCGCTCCCGCTCGTCACGTGGTTGATCCGTGTCGGCCGGTACCAGGACGTGTTGAAGTCGTACTCCATGTCCGCGTCATAGGTGAATAGCTCGCCCTCACGGTTCAGCGCCGCGTCGAAAATGTTGCGATAACCCGAGCTGAAGACCTCGAACGTTTTTCCGTCCGGCGTGACCTTATAGATGATGCCGCCGGGGGCCATCACGTCGCGCATGAAGCCGCGGCCATCGGGCATGCGGGGAAGCAAATGG
>JBKJRG010000312.1:0-6548 GCA_046594805.1 Opitutaceae bacterium
CACCCCCACTCGCTTCAGGCCGAGCACATCGCACCAGATGTCGACCAGGAGTTCCTCGGTGGTTGTGCGCGGTGCTACATGCACCGCCTTGTCCTGCCCGAATTCCGGTTCGGGCAGCGCCCGGCGGTCGAGCTTGCCGCTCGCGGTTACCGGGAACTTTTCGAGCACAAGGATGGCTGCGGGTATCATGTAGCCGGGCAAACCTTTTTGCAGGTGCTCCCGCAACCCTGCGGCATCGGCCGAGCTGCCGGGCACCGGCACCACGTAGGCCAGCAGCCGATCAAGTCCGGAGGGATCGGGGCGGGCTAGCACGACGCTCTCCCCCACCGAGGGGTGTTGCGCCAGCGCGGCCTCGATTTCACCCAGCTCCACCCGATACCCGCGGATTTTCACCTGATGATCGAGCCGGCCCAGAAATTCCATCGTCCCATCCGCCAGGAACCGCGCACCGTCGCCGGTGCGGTAGACGCGCTTGCCCGGCAGGAACGGCAGTTCGACGAATTTTTCCCGCGTGAGCTCGTCGCGATTGAAATAGCCGCGCGCCAACTTGTCCCCCCCCAGGTACAGTTCGCCGCGCACGCCCACTGGCACCGGCTGCTGCCGGCGATCGAGAATGTAGGCCTGCTCATTGGGCAGGGGACGGCCGATGGTGGCGCGCCCGCCGGCCCGGCGGACGCTCCCGGTCGAATAGACCGTCGTTTCGGTCGGGCCGTAAACGTCGACCACCCGCCCGATATGCGCCAGCGCGTAAAGTGACTCCACCAGCGACTGCGGGCAGGGCTCGCCCGCGACATTGACCGTGCGGACGCCGGCCGGAAGCTTGTGCGTGCGCACCAGTTCGGCGACCGCGGATGGCACGCCACTAATCAGCCGAACCTCGGCGACGGCCGGCAGCGACGCCAGGCCAAGGACGTTTTCGGCCACGATGATTTTTCCACCGAGGCAGAGCGGCACCAGGCTCTCGAACACCGACACGTCGAAAGACGCGGACGTGGCAAACAGCACCCCCGACAATTCCTCGGCTGAGTAGAATTGTTTCGCCCACGCGACCAGAGCGACCACGCCGCGATGCGGGATGCACACGCCCTTCGGCCGGCCAGTCGAGCCCGAGGTGTAGATGATGTAGGCCAGGCTCTTCGCCCCCGGCGTGACGGTATGCGCATGCCCGTTGCGGGCGGGCTTTTGGTGCGCCGCCGTTTCATCATCGATTGCGATAACGTCCATGTAGCCGGCCGGCAGATGGCCCAGAAGTTTCCGTTGGGTAACCATCACCGGCATCCGGGTGTCCCCCACGATGAAATCCAGCCGGTCTTTCGGGTACGCGGGATCGAGCGGCACGTAGGCGCCGCCCGCCTTGAGGATCCCCAGGATGCCGGTGAGCAAATCCGGCGTGCGTTCGAGAAACAGACCCACCAGCGAATCGGCATGCACCCCCGCGGCGCGCAGCCGGACGGCGAGCCGGTCGGCGCGCTCGTTCAACTGGGCGTAAGTCAGGCGCTCCCGTTCACCCACGATGGCAATCGCGTCGGGCGTACGTTTCACCTGCTCCTCGAAAAGGTCGTGAATGCGGGCAGTGCGATCATACTCCATCCCGGTGTCGTTCCACTCGGTCAGCAGCTGGCGGCGCTCCGCCTCGGTCATCAAGGGCAGCGCGGTGATCGACTGATCGGCATTGGCGGCGATCCCCCGGAGCAGCGTCTCGAAGTGGCCAATCCAGCGCGCGATCGTCGCCTCGTCGTAGAGTTCGCTGCTGTAGTAGCAGCCGAGGGAAATCGTGTCGTCGGTCAGCGCGAAATTGAAATTGAGGTCGAAGTTGACAAACTTCTTCGGGTTGCTGATCACCTCGGCGGAGAGGCCGGCGAACTGCAGCGTGCCCCGGCGGCGGGTGGTGTTGAAGACCACCGGTGCGAGCGGCACCCGGCTCGCATCGCGCGCCAGGTTGAGCTGGCGCAGGAGCGTGCCGAAAGGATAGCGCCAGTGCTCGAGCGCATCAGTCAGGTGCGCGCGGACCTTGGCGAGGTAAGCGCTGAATCGCTCCCCTTCCTGCAAGCGGCTGCGCATCGGCAGCAGGTTCGCGAAGTGGCCGACGAGGTTCTCGACGCCATCCATCACCTGCGCGGCAGACGGTACGCCGACGACGACATCGTCCTGGCCGCTGAGCCGGTGCAGGAGGACATTGAAGGTGGCGAGCAGCGCCGTGAACGTGGTGCACTCGTGCGTCGCGCAGAGTTTCCTCACCGCCGCGGTCACTTCCGGAGAAAGCGAGCGGAGATAGAAACCGCCCTCGAACGTACGCTGCGCCGGCCGCGACCGATCGGTCGGCAGCTCGAGCAGCGGCACGGAGTCGGCAAATTGTTGCTTCCAGAATTCCGCCGCCGCCGCGAACGCGGGGGATTCGCCACCGGCCTTCTGGCGACTGGCGTACTCGGAGAAGGCCGGGGCCGCCGGCAACGCGGCCGCCCGCCGGCCGGTTTCGGCGGAATAAAGCTCAGCGAGCTCGCGCGCGATCACGCCCAGCGACCAGCCGTCACAGACGATATGATGGATGACCAGGGCGAGCACGTGGCTCTCGGGTTCCAACCGCAGGAGGCCGGCGCGGAAGAGCGGCCCTTGGGCAAGGTCGAAGGGGCGCTGGAGTTCTTCTTCCATCCACGCCGTGGCCCGCGCGGCACGATCGCCCGCTTGCCCGGCGGAGATGTCCTGCACCGGCAATTCGATCCGGCCGGTCGGAGCGATGATCTGTTCCTCGCCCGAATCAGGAAAGGTGGTACGGAGCGCTTCATGACGTGACACGAGCTGACCGAGCGCACGGTGCAGCGCGCCCGGATCGAGCGGTCCCTGCAGCCGGAGCATGGAGGCCTCGTT
Organism: Opitutaceae bacterium; assembly: GCA_046594805.1. GTDB lineage: Bacteria > Verrucomicrobiota > Verrucomicrobiia > Opitutales > Opitutaceae > ER46. Next base: position 2,866 of record JBKJRG010000312.1, read on the forward strand.
GTACGCCGCCGAAGCGGCTACGCCGAGCAGGCTGGCGTACCACACCTCGCGCTGCGCATCGGTTAGCGGCAGCCGTTTCTCTGCCACTGGCGCCGCGGGGGTGGCCACCGGCGCCGCGGTGCGTCGGCTCGCGGCCGGCGATGCCTGGCCGTCGATATAGGCGGCCAGTTTGGCCAGCGTCGAAACGCTGTCGCGCAGCTGCCGGAAAGTGATCGCGATGCCAAACTTGCGGCCCACCGCCAGGCTCGCCTGCGTCAGGAAGAGCGAATCGAAACCGAGCTCGTAGAAACTCGCGTCCGCGCTGGCCTGCGCCAGCTCGACGCCGGAGAGCTCCTGGAAAAGCGCGCGCAGCGTGGCGAGCGTGGACTCCGGTGCGGCGGCTTCCTGCTGGCCGGAGTTTCCCGTCGATGACTCGGGTGCAGCGAGCGCAGCCCCCCGGGGCGCCGCAGCGCCGCTCAAGTCGAACGACATGCCCGGCTCGATGAAATACCGTTTCCGTTCGAACGGATAAGTCGGCAGTGGCACGATGCGGCGGCGTTCGCCGGCATGGACCTTGTCCCGCCAGTCGATCTTCGCCCCGCCGATCCAGAGTTCGCCGAGCGCCAGGGTCGCCGCGGCGCGATCGGAAACCGCATCCTTCGCCCGGCCCAGCGTGCTGATGACGGCGGCGCCGGTGCCGGCCGTGGACTGGCGCGCAAGTCCGCCGAGCGTCGAGCCCGGCCCGACCTCGAGCAGCACGCGGCTGCCACTTTTCACGAGTTCCGCCACGCCTTCGGAGAAACGCACGGTGTTCCGCAAATGCTTCGTCCAATAGTCGACGCTCGTCGCTTCCGCCGGCGTGATCCATTTGCCGGTGAGGTTCGAAATCCACGGGATCTTCGGCGCGTTCAGCTTGAGCTGGCGGATGAAGGCCGCGAGCGGACGCAGCACGCCTTCCATCATCGCGGAGTGAAACGCGTGCGAGGTCGTCAGCCGTTTAGAGGTAATGGCGCTCGCGGCCAGTTTCTTCTCCAGCGCCTCAATATCGTCGAATGGTCCGGAAACGACGCAGAGGCCCGGAGCGTTAACCGCCGCGAGCGCCAAATTGTTTTCGATGAACCCGCGCACGTCCTGCTCAGGTTTGCGCACTGCCAGCATCGCGCCAGCCGGTTGTGCCTGCATGAGACGCGCCCGCTCGGCCACGAGCGCCAGCGCATCCTCCAGTGAAAAGACCCCCGCCAGGCACGCCGCGACGTACTCGCCCAGGCTGTGCCCGATCATCGCCTTCGGCGTGATGCCCGCTGCCATCCACCGCTGGGCCAGAGCATACTCGATTACGAACAGGGCCGGCTGGGTGATCCGGGTTTCGTTGAGCAGTTTCGTGGCTTCGGCCGCCTGGTCGGCCTTCGGGAAAAGGATTTCCCGCAGATCGAGCCCCAGCTTCGGCTTCAGCAGCGCAGAGCAGCGATCCAACTGCGCACGGAAATCTGCCTCGGTCTCATAGATCTCCCGCGCCATGTTGATCGCCTGCGCGCCCTGGCCGGGGAACATGAAGGCAACCTGCGCGCCTTCCTCTTCGGATTGGCCGCTCACCGTCCGGAGCGGATCGCGGGCCCGCAGCGCCTTGACGGCATCGGCGGTGTTGCCGGCCAGCACCACGCGGCGATGCATGAAAGTCTTCCGTCCCACCTGGAGCGTGTAGGCGACATCAGCGAGGTTCGCCTCCGAATGCTGTTCGAGATGGGCAGCCAGGTTGTCCGTGGCCAGGTCGAGCGCCGTGGCGGTCTTGGCCGACAAAAGCAGCAACTGAGGGGCTTTTGCCGGGCTCGTGGCCTCGAGCACGGGCGCTTCCTCGAGCGCCGCGTGCGCGTTGGTGCCGCCGATGCCGAACGAGCTCACGCCGGCGCGCCGCGGGGTGCCGTGGCGCGACCAGGGGCGCAGCTTCGCGTTCACGAAGAACGGGCTGTTGGCGAAATCGATCTTAGGGTTGGGCTTCTGGAAGTGCAGGCTCGGCGGGATCTCCTGGTGCTGCAGCGCGAGCACCGTCTTGATCAGGCCGGCCACGCCAGCGCCGATGTCGAGGTGACCGATGTTGCTCTTGACCGAACCGATCGCGCAGAACTGGCCCTTCTTGCCGTCGAGCCCGAACGCCTTCGTCAGGCCTTCCATCTCGATCGGATCGCCGAGCGGGGTGCCGGTGCCATGCGCCTCGATGTAGGTGACCGTGGACGGATCGAAGCCCGCCTCGGAATGCGCCATCGCGATCGCCTCGGCTTGGCCGTCGCTGCTCGGCGCGGTGTAACCGATCTTCACCGAGCCATCGTTGTTGATCGCGGTGCCCTTGATGACCGCGCAGATGTTGTCGCCGTCGGCGATTGCCTCGCTCAGCCGTTTCAACACCACCACGCCGGCGCCGTCGCCCAGCACGGTGCCCAGCGCTTTTTCGTCAAAGGCGCGGCAGTGGCCGTCGTTCGAAAGGATGCCGCCCTCGAGGTGAAACTGCCCGCGGTTCGCGGGAAACGTGATCGACACGCCGCCGGCCAGCGCCACGTCGCAGCGATAGCTGAGGAGATTCTGCGCCGCCATGCACACCGCCACGAGCGAGGTGGAGCACGCCGTCTGCACGTTGATGCTCGGGCCGCGCAGGTTGAGCTTGTACGAGACGCGCGTCGGCACGAAGTCGCCGTCGTTCGCAATCATCGTCGCGAACACGCCCTGATCGGCGATCAGGTTCTTGTTCGTGAGGATATTGGTGAACAGATACGAGTTCATGCTCGCACCCGCGAAGACGCCGATCATCCCGGGGAACGTGTCCGGGTTGCAGCCGGCGTGCTCGAGCGCCTCCCAGGCGCACTCGAGGAACACCCGGTGCTGCGGATCCATGATCCGGGCTTCCTGGGGATTCATCCCGAAGAAGCCGGCATCGAACCATTCCGGTTTTTCCAGCACGGCACGCGCCTTGACGTAACGCGGATCCTTCAGGCTCGGCGCATGCTCGATCGGCAGCCACTGCACTTCCTCGTCCTTGAAGAACGACACGCTCTCCACGCCGTCGCGGAGATTGCGCCAAAACTCGTCGAGGTTCTTCGCCTTTGGGAAGCGCCCGGCCATCCCGATGATGGCAACGGCTTCCTGCGGCTCGGGTGGGGATGAATTCATGGACCAATGAATCGTGCAGTGAAAATATTGACTCAGACCGTCACAGCCGCCCGGCGGCGGGTGATGGCGTTCTGGCGGAGCTTCGTGCGCTCCTCGATTTTGGCGCGGAAGGCATTCTCCTGCCCTGCCCCGCCCGACTGCTCGCCGATGAATTTCGCCAGCGTGCGGACTGTGGGAAACTGGAAGAGCTTCAAGACCGGCACGTCGACGCCAATCGTCTCGCGCAGGCGGTTCTGCACCTGCACGACCTGGAGCGAGTGGCCGCCGAAATCGAAGAAGTTGTCGTCCACGCCGATTTTTTCGGCCTTAAGGATTTCCTTCCAGATCGTCGCGACCGTCTGCTCGACGTTGCCTTGGGGCGCGATGAACTCCTTGTCGGACTTCACGCGGGCGCCTTCCGGGGCCGGGAGGGCCTTGCGGTCCACTTTCCCGTTCGGGGTGAGCGGCATTTTCTCGAGCGTGACGTAGAGCGCCGGCACCATGTGCTCGGGCAGCTTCTGCTTCAGGAAATCGCGGAGCGCGTTGGCGGCGGGCGCCTCGTCACC
>JBKJRG010000340.1:0-9415 GCA_046594805.1 Opitutaceae bacterium
GCACGGCGGCAAGCGCCGGCCCTACCAAGAAAAATTTTCAAACTCCAAACTCCAAACTCCAAACCCAAAACTCCAAACTCCCTTTCCCCTCAAGCCCCCGGCCCACGCTCCGGACCCAGCACAGCGGCAGTTTTCTTTTTGTCCGGCAGCGCCCGCGTGATTACTTCCTGCTTCAGGCGCGCAATGTAGGCGTCGGCGACCATCACGCCTTCGTCGCCCCTGGCGCGGGAACGCACTGAAACGCTGTTCGCCTCCGCCTCCTTCTGGCCGATGACGAGCGTGTAGGGCACCTTGTCGAGCTCCGCGCGCCGGATTTTGGCGCCAAGCTTGTCGTTATGCTCGTCGAGCGTGGCGCGCAGGTCCGCCGCCTTCAGCTTCATGAGGAGGGCGCGGGCATAATCGTTCACCTTGTCGCTGATCGGCACGAGCCGGACCTGCTCGGGCGCGAGCCACGCGGGGAAATCACCGGCGAAATGCTCGATCAGCACGCCGCAGAAACGCTCCATCGAGCCGAAGGGGGCGCGGTGGATCATGACCGGACGATGCGCGGTGTTGTCCGGGCCGATGTAGGAGAGGTTGAACCGGATCGGCAGGTTGTAGTCGACTTGGACGGTTCCGAGCTGCCATTCGCGGCCGATCACGTCCTTGATCACGAAATCGATCTTCGGGCCGTAGAAGGCGGCTTCGCCTGGTTCCTCGGTGAATGGCACTTCGAGGGTCTTTGCCGCCTCGCGGCAGGCGGACTCGGCCTTGTCCCAGTTCGCGGAGTCGCCCGTGTACTTGTTCGAATCCGGATCGCGCAGGCCGACGCGCACGCGATAATCCTGCATCCCGAGCGTGGTCAGCACGATTTTCACGAGGGCTAGACAGCCGAGCACCTCGGCCGCGACCTGTTCCTCCGTGCAGAAAAGATGCGCGTCGTCCTGGGTGAAGCCGCGGACGCGCGTCATGCCGTTGAGCTCGCCGCTCTGTTCCCAGCGATAGACCGTGCCGAACTCCGCCAGCCGCACCGGGAGGTCCCGATAGGAATGCGGCTGGGAGGCGAAGATCTTGATATGGTGCGGGCAATTCATCGGCTTCAGCATGAAGCCGTCGAGCAGCTTGTCGTCCGGCATCACGCGATCCGCGGTAATCACCTCGCGCCCGGAGCGCGTATTGATCTGATCGCGCAGGTTGGCCGAGACAGCCTCGAGCCGGGCGAACACTTCGCCGCACGGGCAATTTTCGCTCAACACTTTCGCCAGCGATTCGTTTTCGAGTACCGGCGAGAACTGCGATTCCTTGTAGTAGGGGAAGTGACCCGAGGTCTTGTACAGCTCGAGCTTGCCGATGTGCGGCGTGAAGACTTGGGAATACCCCTGCTTGCGCAGCTCCTCGCTGATGAACGTCTGCAGTTCCTGCCGGATGATCGAGCCGTTCGGCGTCCAGAGGACGAGCCCCTGGCCGACATCCTCATCGATGTGAAACAGCTTCAGGTCGCGGCCAAGTTTCCGGTGGTCACGCAGCTTCGCCTGCTCGAGCTGGGTCAGGTACGCGGCGAGCTCCTCCTTCGAGGGAAACGCGGTGCCGTAGACCCGCTGGAGCTGCTTGTTCTTTTCGTCGCCGCGGTGGTATGCGCCCGCGATCGAGAGCAGCTTGAAGGCCTTCAGCTTTGAGCTGTAGCGCACATGCGTGCCGGCGCAGAGGTCGATGAACTCGCCGTTCTGGTAGAATGAAATCTTTTCGTCGGCCGGAATATCGGTCAGCCGCCCGAGTTTGTAGCGTTCCTGGCCGATCTTCTTGATGATCTCGATCGCGTCGTCGCGCGGCACTTCCTTGCGCAGGAACGGCTGGTTCTCCTCCGCCACTTTTTTCATCTCCACCTCGAGCTTGGCCAGATCCTCGGTGGTCAGCTTGTGCTCGAGATCGAAGTCATAATAGAAGCCGGTGTCCGTCGGCGGACCGATGTCGAGCTTGGCCTCGGGAAAGAGGCGCAGCATGGCCGTCGCGAGGATGTGCGACGCGGAGTGGCGGAGTTCTTCGAGCGGAGTCATCGGCATACCTGAAATTGGGTAGAGGTGGGACTTGATTGGAAAAGATCGAAGTATACGGTGAGGGCCATGAGAGCTTCCCTAGATACGCTGTTGGGCCGGCCGGTCGAGTTTCCCGTCGAACTGACAGTTTCGACTGGCGAGAAGTACGTCCTGCCTCACCCGGACCATGCGCACATGCATCCGAACCATCACGACCTGTTGATCTATCCGGAGGACCCGCGCGTGCTCTTTCCGCTGACCCTCAATCCCGATCATGTTGTGTCGATTCGTTCGCTGCGGAGGGCGTCGTAAAGGTTTCATTTTTTCAGTGGTTCCAACGAATAGCCATCCTTGCGGTCGAGCATCGACCAGCCGGCGGCCGTTAGTTCCTTGCGCAGCGCGTCGGCGGTGGCGAAGTCCTTCGCGGCTTTCGCAGCCCAGCGCCGGTCGGCGAGCTCCTGGATGGCCGCGGGCACGTCGGCTTTCGCCGCTGCGGGCGCATCGAGCTTCAGGCCCAGCGCGAATAGCGCTAATTCGAATGACGCAAGATCGCTGGCCGCCTGCAATTCGGTCAGTGAGCCGGCGTTAAAGAGCTTTAGATTTTCATTAAGCTCACTCGATGCCTCGCCAAACGCTTCAGGCGTATTCAGGTCCTCATGCAAGGCTTCGAGCACTCGGTTAAAAAGACCAGAGCTTTGCGCCGTCTTGCCGCCACTCCGTGCGAAAAGTTTGCTCCGGTAGTCACGCCATGTTTTGAGTCTACTTTTTGCGGCGTGTAGAGACTCCAAGGTGAAGTTCAGCTGCTTTCGCGGGTGGCCGGCGAGCAGCGCCACTCGCAGAGCCATTGGCGAAAATCCCTTGGCGACGATTTCGTCCAGCGTATAGAGGTTGCCCAGCGACTTGCTCATCTTTTTCCCGTCCACCAGCAGGTGTTCGCTGTGGTACCAATGCCGGGAAAACTCTGCGCCGTTGCAGCACTCGCTTTGCGCAATTTCGTTCTCGTGGTGCGGGAAGAGCAGATCCACTCCACCGGTGTGCAGGTCGATCGTTGCGCCGAGGTGTTTTTTGCTCATCGCGCTGCACTCGATGTGCCAGCCCGGCCGGCCGCGGCCCCACGGTGCGTCCCAGGCGTTTTCGCCGTCGTCCGGTTTGTGCGCCTTCCATAAGGCGAAATCGCTGCCGTCTTCCTTCTCGTCCGCATCGGCCGGCTGCGCCTTGAGTGCGCTGCCAGCCTGCAGTTCCCGCTCCTTGACGCGCGAGAGCCGGCCGTAGTTCTCAAACGACGCGACCTTGAAATAAACGGAGCCATCCGCCGCGCGGTAGGCGTTCCCTTTTTTCAGCAGGCAGTCGATCATGTCCACCTGCTCGCGAATGTGGCCGGTGGCGCTCGGTTCGACGTGCGGCGGAAGGCAGTGCAGCGCGGCGCAGTCCAAGTGGAATTTGTCGGTCCAGGTTCTGGTCACGTCGCCGAGCGGTCGTTTTTCCTCGCGCGCCCGCTTGATCGTCTTGTCGTCGACATCGGTCAGGTTGCGCACGTGCTTTACCTTGTTCGGCCCGAACTCCAGCTCGAGCAGCCGCCGGAGGACATCGTTGACCACGAACGTGCGAAAATTACCGATATGCGCCGGCGCATACACGGTCGGACCGCAATTATAGAAACGGAAGACCCCGTCTGGCTGGCCGGGCTTCAATTCGCGCAGCTCGCGGGAGAGCGAGTCGTGGAGTCGGATGGGCATGAACGAAAAAAGGGACGGTGAGCGCTAGCAGGTTTCCCCGCAAAGCGGAAAGGAGTTTTTGCGCGGCGGCGGACCCGCCCGGCCACTGGCCCTAAATGTCTTCCGACCGTTACTCGCCGGCGAGCGGGAGTGATGGCTTGCGCGGCTGCCCGCCTCGCGCGGCGGAAGGGGGACGCAAAAAGGCCCGCTGCCTTTCAATCGGCGGGGCGGGCCTGGTCCGGGGCTGTCCGGCGGTGGTGGAATCAGAACTTCGTGCTCAGCGACACGAGGAAATTCCGGGGGTCGCCCCAGGCGCCCATGTTGCCCTCGCGATACTCCTTGTCGAAGACGTTCTTCACATTGAGCTGCGCCCCTACATCGCGGCCAGTGAGCTTGAAGCGATACTGCACGAGCAGGTCAGCGGTCGTATACGCACGCATTTTCGCTGTGACATTCTGGTCCGCCAGGAAGCGGGTCGAGGAGCTGTCGCGCACGCCACCACCAAACGACCAGCCGTTGAGCGCCCCGGCGCGAATGTCGTACTTCGTCCAGAGTGAGATCACGTCCTTGGGGTAGGCGGCCAGCGGCAGGCCGATGCGGGCCGGGTTCGTGGACGCGACCGTCTCCGCCTTCGTCGCATGTGCGTAAGCGAACAGGATCTGCCAGTTGGCGCGGGGATTATAGGAAAGATCCACCTCGATGCCATTGGACTCCTCGGCATCGCCGTAGATGAACCAGGGCTGGCGCGCGGTGGCCACCTCGCGCGCGCCGTCGCGGGAGGAAAGGTTTTCGCGCTTAACGCCGTAATAGGAGAGCGAACCGGCCAGCCGCCCGTCGAGCAGCGACGACTTCAAGCCGATATCGTAGCCCTTGCCCACCACCGGATCGAGCCCGCGACCGTCGGCGTCGGCGCCAAGCTGCGGCTCGAGCGACTCGGAATACATCGCGAAGCCGGAAAGCGTCGGGGTAAACTTGATCAGTGCGCCGTAGAGCGGCGTATTGGCCGTCGTCTTCGGCGTGGCCACTTCCGGATTGGTGACCGTGCGCTCATAATAGGTGTTGCGGTTATACTCGTTGCGGCGGACGCCCGCGATGGTGCGGAGCCGGCCCTGCAGGAACTCGGATTGCACGCCGAGATAATAACCCACGAGCTTTTCGGCGCGGCGGCGGGAGATGTTCCAGGCCTCGTTGCTGGCCGCCCGCTCCTGGGCGGCATTGCGCAGCGGCTGCGTGCGGGGATTCCACGTCGCGAACGCCCCGTAGCGCCCATCCTGAAAGCGGCTTGCCGTGTCGAACCAGCCCGGGGTGTCCTGGTACACCCGCTGCGATTCCTGCCCGAATGATATGTTGTGGTTGGTCTCACCCAACGGCAGCCGGTAGGTGAACTTGTTGTCGAAATTATAGGAGTCGCGATAATTGGCGAAGTTGCCGAAGCGGAACCGAACCGTGCCGTCGGCGAACGGCTCCTGGTCACCGCCGATCGAGCGGAGAATCTCGAAGTCATCGATGGCGAAGTTGGCCTGAAGCTGGTAGACGAGACGGGGCCCGATTTTCTGGGTGTACTCGAGGTCGGCGGTGTAGGACTGGTAGAACGAATAGGTTTCGCGGCCCATCGTGACCTTTTTCCCGAAGGGATCGTTGGCGGGAAACACGGGGGCGAAGATGTCGAAGGTGGGCACGCTGGCGAAGCCATTGGCATTGAGCCAGGCGCGCGGGCCCAGTCCGCTGGCGATGGCGGCGGGATTGCCGAGGTAGCGTGAGTTGCTGCGCAGCACGGCGGCCGATTCGCGGTCCTGGTTGGTGCGGCGCACGGTCTCGAGGTCGATCGAAAGCAGGCCGTCCGCGAAAATTTTCCAGCTGAGCGCGCCACCGAGATAGTGCTCTTTCTTGAAGTCGTCGTTGCGCCAGCCGCCCGCATCGATCCCGCCGGCGCCGATCCGCGCGCCGACCCGCTCGCCGCCGTAATTGTAGCTAAGCTCGGCCTTCCGGAAATCCCAGCTCCCGAACGTCACGCGGGCATCGCCGCCCTGCGCCTTGAACTCGGGTTTTTTGGTGATGTAATTGACCACGCCGCCCGGGCGGACGAGACCGAAGAAAATGGAGGAGGAGCCCTTGATGACCTCGATTCGATCCATGCCCCAGGTGGAATAGAGCTGCCGGCGATATTGGCCGTTGCGGTAGGATTGGAGCCCCGCGAAGCCGCGAATATTGATGTAGGACTCGTAATTCGGGTTGGTGATGACGCCGGGCACGTAACGCAGCACCTCGCTCTGGAGGTTGGCGCCCACATCCTGGGCGAACTCGCCGGTGAGGACGTTGATCGTGACGGGAACGTCGAGGATGTTGGCATCGAAGCCCGTCGCCGTGATCGCGCTCTGTGCCCGGTAACCGGAGACGCGCTGGGCGGACACGTTGAATTCGGAGAGCTTGATCAACTCCTCGCCCGGGGCCTTGGCTGGGGTCTGGCCGGACAGCAGCGTCGCGCCCAGGGTAAATAATAGTGCCGCCGACAGCGACGGCCGGTAAGTGGAAGCAGGGATCATGGTGTATAGGGGTGGGGATGGCGGTGAGTTGTGTCGAGGAGACAGTGATTGTCGCGGCGACCGCCGATTCCAGCGCAACGAGCATGGTCCCCACGCATCCGAAAACGATCTCATTGCCCGCCCGCTGGGGTGGAGCGGCCGACGGTGCGCGGGCGGGCTTAGCTGCCAGTCACGACATCGGGCCGGCTCCGGGCCGCCTCCGCCTGAAATCCGCTTGCGGCGCCCGAGGGGGCGGGGGAGGAGTGGAGTGGCCCCGGACGCTTCCCTGGCCTGCCACTTTTCGCGCCACCCCTGCTTGCCTATGAAATTTCGCACCCTCGCCCTCGCGGCCCTCTCCGCGACCTTCGCCTCGCTCCCGCTCCTGGCGGCCCCGGTGACTAAGCCCAACATCCTGTGGCTGATCGCTGAGGATTTCGGCCAGCACCTTGGCAGTTACGGCACGAAGGAAGTCTGGACGCCGCATCTCGACCGGCTCGCGGCCGATGGCGTCCGCTACACTCACTTCTATAACGGCATGGTGTGCTCGGTCAGTCGCTCAGCCTTCATGACCGGAATGTATTCCACCACCATCGGGGCGCACAATCATCGCACCGCGAACAAGCAACCCCTGCCCGAAGGCGTCCGGCAGCTGACCGCCTGGATGCGGGACGCAGGCTACTTCACGGCCAACCTCGTGGAATTGCCCGAGTCCTGCGGATTCAAGGGTACCGGCAAGACCGACTGGAATTTCATCCCGGACGGAAAGCCCTTCGACTCCGCGAACTGGGCCGACCTGAAACCGCGCCAGCCCTTCTACGCGCAGGTGAATTTTCACGAGACGCATCGAGTGAACCAGGCGCCGAAAAAAGCCGATCCGACTAAGGTCGAGATTCCGCCGTATTACCCCGATCATCCGGCCACGCGCCAGGATTGGGCCGAGTATCTCGACGCCGCCTCGGAACTGGATCGCAAGATCGGCACGATCCTCGAGGCATTGCAGCGCGACGGGCTTGCCGACAATACCATCGTCGTCTTCTTCGGCGACAACGGCCAGTCGCACGTTCGCGGCAAGCAATTCATCTATGAGGAAGGCGGCAAGGTCCCGCTGATCATTCGTTGGCCAAAAAATTTCCCGGCCCCCGCCCGCTTCCGGCCCGGCAGCGTGGATGCGCGCTTCCTGCAAGGCATCGACCTGGCGCCGACGATGCTGGCGCTCGCCGGGGCGCCGAAGCCCGCCAAAATGCAGGGTCGGATTTTTCTCGGCGATCGCACCGAGCCCGACCAGCAGCATGTTTTCGCCTACCGCGATCGCTGCGACATGACCGTGATGCGGCTGCGGGGTGTGCGGGACGCGCGTTACCGGTACATCCGCAACTTCACGCCCTGGGTGCCTTTCCTCGCCTACAACACCTACAAGCAGACCCAGTATCCAGTGTGGACGCTGCTGCCGAAGCTGCATGCTGAAGGAAAGCTGACGCCCGCCCAGGCCGCGATGTGCCAGCCAACGCAGCCCGAGGAAGAGCTCTACGATATGGAGGCCGATCCCCACCAGATGAACAACCTCGCCCGTTCGAATCAGCCGGCGCACCAGGCCGCGCTCAACAATCTCCGCGCGGTGCTCTCCCGGTGGATCGAGGACACGAATGATCAGGGCCGGCGCATGGAGACCCTGGTGGAACTGACAGGCGCGGAGGCGGCTCGTTTTGTACCGGCGCGCGACTGGCGTCCCGAGCCCGGCACCAAGGAAGCCGCCGAGGCGGAGGCCCTGCGTGCGGCGGCGAAGAATAATCCGCCGCCGCTGGAGGCCGAGGCACCGAAGAAGAAGAAAAAGAAAACCATTTAGTCGTCTCGCTCGGCTCGTCTCGCGGCAAGCGCCAGCCCTACCCGGCAGCCCCTAATCGAAAAACAGCACGCACACGCACATCGGCACGTTCGCCGTGTGGGGCGTTGGCTCCAGCCGGCCGGTGGCGGGGTCCACTTTGAACACGGTGATCACATCGGAATCCTGGTGGGCGCACAACAGCCAGCGGCCATCCGGCGAGAGCGCGAAATTCCGCGGGGTTTTGCCGCCGGATTTGATTGTCTGGACGCGGCTCAGCTCACCTGTGGTCGGTGCGATCGCAAAAACGGCGATGCTGTCGTGACCGCGGTTCGAGCCGTAGACGAATTTCCCGTTCGGATGCACCCGCACCTCCGCCGTCGAGGTCGAGCCGGTGAAATCCGCCGGCAGGGTTGACCCAGACTGCCGCGGCGTCAGTGCGCCGTTTCGCGCGTCGTAGTCGTACGCCGTGATCGTATTGGCCAGCTCGTTGATCGCGTAGGCGCGCGTGCCGTCGCGGCCGAACTTGAAATGCCGCGGACCCGCCCCGGGCGCAGTGGTCACGAACGGCGGATTTGCCGGGGTGAGCTGCGCCGTCGCTGGGTCGAGCGCGTAACTGAAGATTTTGTCCACGCCGAGATCGGCGACGATGACGAAACGATTGTCCGGTGAGACGGTGACGGAATGCGCGTGCGATTTGTCCTGGCGCGTGGGGTTCGGGCCGGAACCGGTGTGACGAATCACGTTGGGCGTGCCCAAGGTGCCATCCTTGCCGATGGCAATCGAGGCCACAAAACCGTCGCGGTAATTTGCCGCGAGCAAGACCCGGCCCGTGGCGTCCACCGCGAGATGACTTGGAGGACTGGCGGCCGGCGGCGTCGCGGCGGACAGGGGAGTGAGCTGGCCGTTCGCCTGGTCGACGGTGAACCCGATGGCCTGGGCCTGCGACTCATGAATCGCGTAGAGAAACCGGCGATCCGGCGACACGGTGATCCAGGCTGGATTGGCCGCCTCGGCCGCGAGGATCGGGGCGCTCAGTGCTCCGGTGTCGCGGTCGAGCCGCACGGCGTAGATGCCGCGGCTCGTGGTGCGGGTGTAGGTGCCGAGGAAAACGAAATGTGATGCGGCCATACCGGGCGTGGGACCAAGCAGAAAAAGCGCGCCGATGCAAAGCAGCGGGCGAGGCAGGAGTTTCAAGGTCGTGGGGAATTCCGTAGCGAACGCAGAACAGATCTCTGAACCCGGGGGCCTTGGCGCGCAATCTTCCGGTAGGCGGCCCCATCGGGCCCAAGTGCAGGTTCCTGCAGGTCGCGTTCGCGCTTTTCACGTAATTCGTGAAAAGCGTCG
>JBKJRG010000658.1:0-7715 GCA_046594805.1 Opitutaceae bacterium
AATGTAGGCCAGCTCGCTTGCGAGCGCGGTTTGGCGCGCGCAAGCGCGCTGACCTACGGTAAAGGCGTTTGAACAGCCAAAACGAAAGACCATGGGAATGGTCGGAAAAACCGCTACTGAAATGTAAACGGCACTTGGGCAAGCGCCGCTCCGTGAGAAGTCGCGGGTAGGGCTGCGCGGGTTAGCGGGCGGTTTTCGTCCTCGCGCACACGCCCGCCTCTACGCCAATTACGGCGGAGCGGCTCGTTCCACTGCGTGAGCTGCCGGGGTGATGAGGAGTCGCGCTGACAACGGTTGCCGGGCAACGTATTCGAAAGTCGTCACGGCGTCAGCAGCGGGAGTCACCACCAATGTGTCGCGAAACCCAATGCCTGCGCCGGGATGGGTGAGGGTGGCGTCAACGTACACGCCGAGTGTTCGCTGCCGGATGGCGGACGCGTTCGGGAGCTGGACCTTCAGTCCGGCCGGGTTCGATTCCGGAGTGGTCGTGCCCTTGGGTTCGACATACTGGATCCAGACGAACCCTACGATGTTGCGCTGCTGGCCGCTTGAATAGGTGAACGCGCAGCCACCCAGCAGGTGCGAGAATGCCATCGCCAGCCAAGCAACTTGAAGTGAACGCTTCACGGCCGCTATTTCATCGGGATCATCGACAGCGCCATCCCCGCGATTCCCTGGTCGGTGGTTTCCTCAGCCTTTTTCACATCCCAATTCGCCTTCCGAATTGAAACCAGGAGCTGTTGAAACATGTTCAGGGCCTGCGGATCGGTGGCGATGCGCTCAAAATCGAGGCCGGGGATGAAGTGGACGCGAGGTTCCATATTAGGGTTGGTTGAGGTGTTCCACGGCGAACGCGAGCTGGGCGTCCGTGAATTTTCCTGCTTCGACCTGCAGGTTGGATCCCGTGATGAGACTGCTGCCGCTGCGGCCGAAAGTTTGATTGAGCACTGCCAGATAGCCGGCCTGTTGAGCCGCTTTCAATTTCTGGAAGCCGGACGTCACCGCGGCCTCCTGGTCGAACCGAACGATACTCTGACCGATCGCCTTGTGGACGGGATCGCCGAGGACGGCCTTTCTTAGCTCTTTCCGCGTGCCGGGGTCGGTGACCGCGTTGATGGCAGCCACGCCGGTGGCAAAACGTTGCTTGATCCGAACTCCGCCCAGCCGCGGACCGGGAGTATCCGGCGGGAGATCCTTGGCATCGGAGATGATGGAGATGTCGGCATACACCGAATCGAGGGCCTGCTTTCCGCGGGCGTCAGGCATCAGCGTTCCCTCGTGGCGCCGGTAGCCCACGAGGAGTGAAGCCGGCGATTGCGGCGTCTCGCCAAAATCGATCGCGATGCCCAGCTTGGAACTCGTGATGAAGAGAATCGGTTTCTCCGCGGTTATTTTTTCCGGCTGAAAATTGCCCTCCGCCGCGACGAAGCTGGATTGCGCTGCGATATCGGCGGCCCGGCCGGTGGCGAACTGTTGCTTGATGATGAACCCGTTCATCCAGGTCCACTCGCTATCCAGCGCGGCAAATGTGGAATGGACTTTTCCGGCTGCGTCGACCGGGACAATGGCGGTTTCAGTCCGGTCGTGAGCGAAAGAAACCTTCGTGGGAATCTTGCCCGTACCGACAACACTCAGGCCGACCGAAGTCGAGGTCCCAAAATAAAGATTGCTGGCGCATCCGGGACAAAGGGCGACAAGACATGCCCCCGCGATGGTTCGAGCTGTACGGTTTTTCATTGAGAAGGGGCAGGTCGTGGGCGCCACGGGGCGCTCAGGCGAAAATCAAAGGAAGTCGCCGCAATCCCGGACGCCGGATGCGAGTGCTGCGAGAATGTCGGCAAACTGGAGTTAGCTGGAGTCACGCCGGGTGAGAGCGTTGGGGTGGGTCCAGTCAGGCCCATTCTGAACGAAGGCCCATCAGGGAAACTACCGGAATTCCGGTAGTTTTTGGGCTCGAATCCGCGCGCTTTACCGCCACCGCGAATGGTGGTTTTCGGCGATGTCGTGCGGCCGCCATCCGCGGTGCGACGGCGCAGCGGACCCTTCGTCTTCGCTCAGGGCAGGCAGCGACCGACGCCGCCCTGCCGGGATTGACGCCGGCGCGCGCCGACGCAGACTCGGCCTTCCCATGAAATTCCCCCGCATTTGTTTTGCCCTGCTTGTGTCGTGGATGGCGCTTGGCTCTTTCGCCTCGGCGGCGGCGCCGGAAGCGGGTCGAGTTTACGAACTGCGCACCTACACGGCAGCGCCGGGAAAACGCGAGGCGCTGCTCGCGCGGTTCCGCGATCATACCCTCAAGATTTTCGAGAAAAACGGGATCACCAATGTCGGTTATTGGGTGCCGGCTGACTCCAAGGACGGCGGGGACGACAAGCTAATCTACCTGGTTTCCTATCCGAGCCGCGAGGCGGCCAAGGCGTCGTGGACCGCCTTCAGCGCTGATTCGCAGTGGAAGGAAGTCCGCAAGAAAACGGAGGCCGACGGGCGAATCGTGGCCAAGGTCGACTCGGTTTATCTAACCCCGACGGATTTCACGCAGCCGATGACTGCCGGCAATTCGACGGGCGAGCCGCGGATTTTTGAACTGCGGACCTACACCGCCCCCGAAGGCAAACTCGCCGGGCTCGATGCGCGCTTCCGCGATCACACCCGCGCGATTTTCGCCCGGCACGGCATGACGAACCTCGGTTATTTTCATCCGCTGGATGCCGACAAGGGCGCCGGCAGCACTCTGATTTATTTCCTGGCCCACGCGAACAAGGAAGCGGCGGATGCCTCATGGAAGAAATTCCGCGCGGACCCGGAGTGGACCAAGGTGCTCGCTGCCTCGCAAAAAGACGGAAAGCTCACCAGCAAGGTCGAGTCGGTGTTCCTGAAGCCGACGGATTTTTCGGCGATCAAGTAGGCGGAGATGCTGCCGCGTAGCGGAAGGCGTGAGCCTTTCGCTGGCGGGCTGCCGCGTTGCACTTTGGTGCGAACGAACCGCGGCGAGGGCGCCGCGGCCCCATCGAGAGCTGGCGCTACGGCCGGCGGAACAAATAGTGGCTGACCTGCCATTCCTGGCCCGCGCGGTAGCCCCAGAGCTCCGCGCAGGACATGAAGAACACGCGCCAGTAGGACCACCATTTCCGCTCATGGCCGGCGCCGTAGGTGTCCGCGAAGAGCGGCAGAATTTCCTCCCGGTGTGCGTCCATGTTCGCCAGCCAGTGCTCGGCCGTCCGCTGGTAATGGGTGCCGTTGACCTTCCAGTCCGCCACGTGTTTCAGGTCGTCCTGGAAATGCAGCAAGGTGTGGTGGGCCGGCATCTGACCGCCGGTGAAGAAATGCCGCGCCATCCAGTCAGTGGAATCGCGCGCGATGAAGTGGTACGACAGGCGCGCATGGGTGAAGATGTGCACGAAGAGCAGGCCGGTGGGTTTCAGCCAGCGGGCGATGTTCGCCATCAGCCGCTGGTAGTTCTTCATGTGCTCGAACATCTCGATCGAAACGACCCGATCGAACTGGGCGGGGAGGGCGCCGAATGCATTCATGTCGCAAGTGATGATCCGGAGGTTGTCGAGCCCGCGCTGGCGCGCCTGGGCCTGGATGAACTCACGCTGCGTCCTTGAATTCGATACGCCGGTGATTTGGGCGCGGGGAAAACGCGCCGCCAGGTAGAGCGAAAGCGATCCCCAGCCGCAGCCAAGCTCGAGGATATGCTGGCCATCGGCGAGCTGGGCGCGTTCGACGTAGAGCGCGAGCATGAGCTCCTCGGCGGTCGCGAGTGTCTCGGAGCCGGTCGGAAAAAGGCAGCCGGAATATTTCAGCCGCGGGCCCAGGCAGCGCTGGAAGAACGGGGCCGGCAGTTCGTAGTGCTGCTCGTTGGCCGCGCGAGTGTCCTCGGCGATCGGGCGGGTCTTGAGATCGGCGAGGTAGGCAACGGGATCGAAACGCTGCCCCTCGTCGCGCAGACGCTGGGCCAGCAGCCGGCGGATGCCCATCCGGGTTATGGTGTCGGGCAGGAGCTGATTTTCGAGGAGCGCGTCGATCATTATCCTATTTAACGATCCACGCCGGCGGATGGATGGTGGAAAAACCCGGAATTATTCCTCCGTCGCGTAGGGGCGTCGCTCGACGACGCCCGGCTTTGGTCCGTAAATGATGTAGTTGAGAGCTCCAGTTGTTCGATCTGCAGAGCGGATATTCGGGAATTCAGGCGGGAAAGCGTCTCTCGCCTTTTGATTTTGCCCTCAACTCTCAACCTTCAGCTCTCAGCCGTGCCCGAGTTTTGGTCTTTCGCCGAGACTGAAAGTAAACCCAGCCGATTACCCGGAAAAAGGTAGCCGGTCTGGGGTATTTTACTGCTCAACAACTTCCGCCCATTCGAATCCACTCCCGGTCATGGCAACACCCCAAGCCCTCCGGGGATGGAAACCGGCACCCAGTTCAGGCGAATAACACTGTTCGGCAAAAGATGCGCGCGTTTCTCGCAATCATCATTATCTGTGCCCAAGCGTTCGCCGCGGAATTGATCCCGGAGGATCGGACGGCGCTCATTCCTCGCGAGAAAGCTCTCCAGTTTGTTCACGCCTTTTGCCTTCACGTTCCCGAAGGCATCATCGCCTTCTGGACGCCAGCGGCTGTCGATCTTCGCGACGTCGAAAGCTCGCTTCTCCCGTTTCTCCAGAAAGTGCGTCCGGAATTCGCGATCTGGTTTTCCGGAGGCCCAGACAGTGGGCCACGCTGGTCGTGGGTACGACGACAGGCGGTCGGAGTTCAGCGCGGCGATGTTAGATTTCTACTGATTGCATACCATTGCGAGCTTCCAGCGGAGACCGCGCAGAGGGAGAATGAGGTGAAGGCGAAGATGGGAGATCAATATCGTCCGGACGGTTGGAAGCAGCGGCCACTGACAGCGCATGGCGGTGGTCCTTCCTATTTTCGCGTGTTGTTCGACACTAAGAAGCGAGAGTTCACGTGGTATGAAGAGAATCTCCCGGAATAAAGCGCCCAACTCTGAGAGTTCTGTGTCGCAGCAGCCGACACAGGACTCCGGTTGAACAAGCCCGTCACGAGTGAAGGCGGCAGGGGCGTCGCTTGACGACGCCCGTGGCAGTGAGCGCGGCGGGGTGTGCGTGGGCGTCGCCAAGCGACGCCCCTACACGGAATGGTTTGTGTTCCTTGGCGGCAGCGGAATGAAGGCACTAGTTGACGCCTGGTATCGCCGGTACGCGTTTCCCTTGCTCCGGAGGCTCTGCGCTTCCGTCATCGGAATCCCGGTGACGCGCAAGAGCAGGTAGAGGATGCCCGCCGGACCGATCAACCCCAGCCAGCCGAACGGGGACGCGAGGGCGAAAACCGCATACCCGACCCAGATGACCCACTCGAAAAAATAATTCGGGTGCCGGCTGTAATGCCACAACCCGACTGCGCAGACCTGCCCGCGATTGGCCGGGGCGCGCTGGAACGCGGCGAGCTGGGCGTCGGCCAGCGCTTCGCCCGTCATGGCGACGAGCCAGAGCACGGCACCGGCGATTTCGAGCGGGTGCAAGCGCGGTGAGGGATTTTGCGCCACCACCAGGAACGCGGCACCGAGGACCACGACGGAGACGGCCTGCAGCTGGAAAAACCCGAACATCTTCGCGGCAAATCGTGCGGCCCAGTCCCGCCGCAATTGCGCGTAGCGGGCGTCCTCCACCGGGTGATGACGGGCAACGCGCAGCAACAAATGGGTGCCAAGTCGCGCGGCCCAGACGCAGACCATCGCCGCCATCAGCGCGCGCCGGGCGTTCCAGCCCTGGCCGCCCACTGCGTAGAACAACGCCAGCGCGCCGAAGGCATACGACCAGGCAATGTCGACCACGCCGAAATTATCCAGCCGCCGTCCCAGCACATACAGCGCTGCAAATATGGCGCACAGCGCGAGTGTGCCAGCGACCAGTAGCAGTCCGGTGCTCATGGGGTCCGGTGCCGGGACGCGCGGCGCAAGGCCGGGCGCACGGCAAAATAGACGACCGCCACCAGCAGCGGACTGGTCAGCAGCCAGGCGGTGAAGGCGTGGGCCCCCGCCCAACCGAATCGTTGCAGGAAGTCCGACACCGACATTTCGCGGAAGCTGCGGAGGATCTCGCCCAAGGTGAGGTGGTCGCCGGCTCCTCCCCAAATAATTTCGCCGAGCCGCACGTAGCCGAGGATCAGCGCGAGCTGCAACGGGCCGAGCAGCTGGTTCAGCACTTGGAGAATCGGTTGGTTCATCCGGAGCGCCACGCCGGCGGCCAGGTTCAGCAGCGACGTGAAGCCCAGAAAGGGAAAAAGCGAGCAGGCCGTGCCCACGGCGAGCGCCGCGGCAATTTGATCGGCGGTAATGCCTTGCAGCAGTTGGGCGCGGATGGGATCGGCCAGGCGCCGTTGCCAGAAAGTTCGGCGCGCGACAGCGGCAGCGAGCGGGGTCATCGCCACGATTGGATTCACGCCAGCCAATATACGGTGGCGCCCGCCGCCGTGAGCGTCGCGGGGAGGAGCAATTTACCCGGGTTGCGGCGGGCAAATACTTCGGCCAGCGGACCCGTGGCGGGGACGGCGAACAGCTCGCGCAGCAGATAGGCCGCCATCGCGATGTTGCCGAGTGCGATGATGGCGACGAACCAGAGGAGCCGCGCCGCGAGCGACTGCTCCTTCCAGGCGACCCAGACATAAAAAGTGACGAAAGCCCAATACGCGTCGAAGAGGGTGGCGATGAACCAAGGGTGGGTGAGCACCTCCCGCGGGATGGCGAACAACGACGTGTGCACGCTGGCCCACGAGGTCACGGCGACCATCGAGGCGATGATGAGAATAAAAAGGGCGCGGAGAAAAAGGATCACGAACGCTCTTGTTACGCGCGGGGGGCGAAGGTGGATGCGCGGCGGGGCGGCCCGGCGCAGCTGAGCACACTGCAACCCAGCGGCCCGCGTCAGCGCCCGGGGCGGCGCGGACATCAACTCAGTTCGTGCACCGTGATCGGCATTATTTTGGCTCGATTTGCCGGGCTAGTTCCAGGGTCTTTGCGATGATTTTTTCCTCGAGCCCGGCGGCCCACGGGCCGGGATGGATGCCCAGGTTCATCGCGGTGCGACCCTCGTAGCCGCCTTCGCGCAGGATGCGCTCGGTTGGAACATACCCCATCACGTCATTCGAGTAACCCGCCAGCCAGACCCCACTGGATCCAGCCAGCTCCCGTTTTAGCCGCAGCGAATAATCCACGACCACCTCTCCCCCCAGCGCCACGAGCTTCAGCTCGGTGCCGAGTTGGAGGACCTGGATGGGATAGGGATAACCGACGGGCAGGCTGCCCTCGCGCTCCAGGCGATCCAGCATTCGTCGAGCGTGAAGCGATTCCTGCTTGTCCTGCGCGTTGAGCCGCCGCTCGAATTCGGAGCGGGAAGGAGCGGGCGCGTACGGCAAATCGATTTCAGCGTAAGCCGATCGCAAGGTGCCGGTGAGCGGACGCCCCTTCGTGCCGAGCGCCGCCTCCACCGCCGTCGCGAGCGTGCGGCCGTGGGTCCGGGCGTGCTCGAGCGTGGTTCGCGGATACGGGTTCTGATCGCCGCCACACCCGGTCAGGAACAGCGCGACGGCGCCAGGGTGGGCCGCCTGCAAATACTCCTGGGCAAATCCGGCATAGTCGCCGCAATACACGTAGGACGTCTGGGTCAGCGTGGTGTTGTGACACGCATAGCCAAACAGCAGGGCGCGGA
>JBKJRG010000691.1:0-5831 GCA_046594805.1 Opitutaceae bacterium
CACGAGCGTGAGCGAGTGAACGGGATCGCCGGCCTCCACTCGCTCACGCTCGTGGCTACCAGCAAACTCCAAACTCCCCTCCGTCATCCATGCCTGATTTTCCCCTCGTCGACACGCATCTCCATCTTTGGGATCTCCGCCGGCTGCGTTATCCGTGGCTCGCGAGCGTGCCGCAGTTGAACCGCAACCATCTGATCGCCGACTACCGCCAGGCGTGCGGGGGCGTGCCGGTGGCGAAGATGGTTTTTCTCCAGTGTGAATGTGATCCCGCGCAGTTCCAGGAAGAGGTGGAGTGGGTGACGGAAGTGTCCAAGGTGGATCCGCGGATTTGCGGGATCGTCGCTTGGGCGCCGCTGGAAAAAGGCGACGCCGCGGAGCCCGCGCTCGCGCGGCTGGCGGCCAATCCGCTGGTGAAAGGCATCCGCCGGATCATCCAGTTCGAGCCGGACCGGGAGTTCTGCCTTCGGCCAGATTTTGTGCGGGGCGTGCAGTTGCTGCCGCGGCGCGGGCTGAGTTTCGATCTCTGCATCAACCACCTTCAGCTGGCCAACACGATCACGCTGGTTCGGCAGTGTCCGGAGGTCCGCTTCATCCTCGATCACATCGGCAAGCCCGACATCAAGGGTGGTGTGCTCGATCCCTGGCGGGAGGAGCTGCGCCAGCTCGCGGCGCTGCCGAATGTCTGGTGCAAGCTGAGCGGGCTCGTGACCGAGGCGGACCACGCGACGTGGACTGCCGCGCAGCTCAGGCCCTACATCGATCAAGTGGTCTCGTGCTTTGGCTTCGACCGCGTGATGTTCGGCGGCGACTGGCCGGTGAGCACGCAGGCCGCGGACTATCCGCGCTGGGTTGCAACGCTCGACGACGCGTTGCACGGCTGCACGGCGGACGAACTCCGCAAAGTGTACGTGCGGAATGCCGAGACGTTTTATCGGGTTTAGCGGTCCTGCAGGTGCGGAACCCGCCCATGTGGCTGCGGCATCCTGCCGCAGTTTCGGGATCTGCGGCTGGAAGCCGCAGCCACGGTCCGCAGGCCGTGTCGCTCGGCTCATGAAATTGCGCAGGGTCTTCTGGTGAGAAGACCCCGGGGCGCCTACCACAATTTCAGTAGGCGGAGCGATGGCGCCGTGCTCGGTGAGGAGCTGGGCTGGAGTCATGTCCACGCGGTTCCTGATTTTTTCTCCTCGTCCAAGACAATTCGTTCTCCTCCTCAGCTTCGCGTTCCTTGCGTCGCTCACGAGCGCCCAAGGCGCCACGTCCGGCAATCCGGCGAAGCAGCGCGCCGGCGAAGTTCGCGAGCCCACTGCGGCCGATGCCTTCGCCCGGATTTCCGCGCTCCGGGCGGACATCGCCCGGCACGACGTCCGCTATCACCGTGACGCCGCGCCGGAGATCGGCGATGCGGAGTACGACCAGTTGCGGCGGAAGCTCGCGGAGCTGGAGCGGGCGTTTCCGGCGGCCGCCCAGGCTGCGCCGTCGCTGAGCGAAATCGGCGACGATCGCACCGGACGGTTTCCGGCGTATCGTCATCGCGAACGGATGCTGAGCCTCGACAAGGCGTACACCGTCGCGGAGGTGCGCGCGTTTCATGCGCGGCTGACGAAGGCGCTGGGCCGTGCCGATCTCGCCTGCGTGGTGGAGCCGAAGTTCGACGGACTGGCCATCAGCGTCACATTTGAACGCGGCCAGCTCGTCCGCGCCGTCACGCGGGGCAACGGCATCGAGGGCGAGGACATCACCGCCAACGCTCGACGCATCGCAAATCTGCCGGGGAGTTTTTCGAGGGCGGAGGTGCAGGATTCGTCTCACCCGATTCCCGAGCGGATCGAATTGCGCGGGGAGGTTTATTTTTCCCACGAGGACTTCGGGCGGATCAACGCTGAGCGCGAGGCGGCCGGCGAGCCGCCCTTTGCCAATGCGCGCGCACTGGCGGCTGGCACCATGCGGCTCTTCGATTTGCAGGAAATCACCCGGCGCGGACCGCGGGTGGTGTTTTATGGTGCGGCGGCCGTCGAGCCGGCTGCCGCGTTGCCGGCGACCCAGCGGGATCTTCATGCCCGCATCAAGGCCTGGGGATTGCCCGGTATCGAAGAATGCTGGGTCGCACAGGATGCAGACGAACTGGTTCGCGCCAACGACGCCCTGCAACGAGCGCGGGAGTCGTTCGCCTTCCCGACCGATGGCGCGGTGGTGAAGCTCGATTCCATCGCGCTGCAGCACGAGGCGGGTGCGAGCGAAAGTGCGCCGCGCTGGGCCGTCGCCTACAAATTTGCGCCGCAGCGCGCCGAGACGCAGTTGCGGGCCATCACGATTCAAGTGGGCCGGACCGGTGTGCTCACGCCGGTCGCCGAACTCGTGCCGGTCAAGCTGGGCGGCACGACGGTGGCGCGCGCCACGCTGCACAACCGCGACGAGATTGCGCGCAAGGACATCCGGCCGGGAGACACCGTCTATGTGGAGCGAGCCGGCGAAATCATCCCGGCCATCGTGGGCGTCAACCTCGCACGGCGGCCGGCTGACACGGCGGCTTATGTTTTCCCCGTCCGATGCCCGGAGTGCGCCGTCGCCGTCTCGCAGGGCGCGGAAGCCGTGGTGCGTTGCCTCAACCGATCCTGTCCGGCCCAACTGCGCCGGCGGCTCGCGCATTTTGTATCGAAAGCGTGTCTCGACCTGGACGGCGTCGGGCCGGCGATGATCGACACGTTGGTGGCAAACGGCCTGGTGAAGAACGTGGCCGATCTCTATCGGCTGCGACGCGAAAATCTGCTGTTGCTGGGGCAGAACGTGAGCCGCTCGGCCGACGCCCTGTTGGCGACGATAGAGGCCAGCCGACGCGCGGAACTCTGGCGATTCATCGCGGGCCTGGGAATTCCGCAGGTCGGCGGCGCGTCAGCGCGGGACTTGGCGCGCGAGTTCGGCAGCCTGGAGGCGCTGGCCGCAGTGACTCCAGCGGAGGCTGCCGGCCGGCAGATGCAGCGGGCGGGAGCCGGTGGTGAGGTGGCGGTGCGTGCGGTCACCGCCTTCTTTGCCGAATCCGAAAACCGGGCGTTGGTGACCGACCTGCTCGCGGCGGGAGTCCGGCCGACGTCGCCGGCGGTGGCACTGAAGCCGCCGTTGACCGGCAAGACCATTGCCCTGACCGGGACACTCGAGACGCTCACGCGCGCGCAAGTCACGGCACAGATCGAAAACGCGGGCGGCAAGGTCACCAGCACCGTGAGTCGAAACACCCATTTTGTCGTCGCCGGTGCGGACGCTGGGGCAAAGCTCGAGCAGGCCCGCGCGCTTGGAGTGAAGGTGATCGACGAAGCCGAATTGCGCCGGCTGCTGGCCGAAAAATAACGCTGGCCTGGGCGGAGCCTACTTCACGGGTTTGCCGGTGGGGGGTTTCCCAGGCGCCCGAAGGGTCCTCGTACGGAGGGGCGCTTTCCCAAGCGCCCAAATGGATTCCGAAAAGGTGTCGAAGGGTGATCGCTCTTATTTTCGGCGGTTGGGAAACCGCCGCTCCTCGGGAGCGGATTCCACCGCCAACCGGCAGATGCGGCCCCTTCCGGGTTCTTGCTCAATGCTCAAGACAGAAGCCTCCCAAAATGAGTCCGGCGGCCCGGCGCGGCTTCGATCTACCATGATGTTGCGACGACTGACCGCTGTAATTTCTTCGATTCCCCAGCGTCACATGAAGGAGCATTGTAGGCGAAAATCCGACTCCAGATTACCCCTGTTTTCACAACGCCATGCTGGACGGACCCCTGTTGGATACACACACTTACTGAAAACCCCCATCCCTTCGTGGGAAGTTTCCCGCTCACTTTTTTTGCCCGATGAAAACCACTTTCAAACTCGCGTTGACCGCCCTTTGCGCCGCGACCGTCGTCGCCCCGCTCCATGCCGCGCAGTATGATCAGCGGCTGGCCAATCTCTCGACCCGCGCCCAAGTTAGCACGGGCGGCGACATCATGATCACCGGTTTCGTCGTGCAGGACGGTGCGCCGAAACGGGTGTTAATCCGGGCGGTGGGTGCGCGGCTGGCCACGGCTCCTTTCAATCTCACCGGGACCTTGAACGATCCCCAAGTCCGGTTGTTCAACAGCAACGGCACATTGGTTTTGGCCAACGACAACTGGTCGGGTGACGACGCCCTCACCATGACCGCGGCAGGAGCGTTCCCTCTCACCTCCGGCAGCCGGGATGCGGCACTGGTGGCGACGCTTTCTCCCGGCGCCTACACCGCGCAAGTCAGCGGCGTGGGCAACACGTCAGGCGTCGCGATCCTCGAAATCTACGACGTGAGCGGCTCCGCCCGTCTCCTGAACCTTTCGACCCGCGCGCTCGTCGGCACCGGCGCGACGACTTTTTTCTCCGGCCTTTCGGTGGCCACCGGCGGCGGCGCGCGCCGCGTCCTGATTCGCGCGGCCGGTCCTGGTCTCTCGGCCCTGGGCGTGACGAACGCACTCAGCGATCCGGCGCTGGCGGTGCTCGACACGGCCGGCCGCCAGATCGCCGGTGGCGCGAACGACAATTGGGAGACCAGTGGCGCCACGGCGCTCAACGCCGCGTTCGCCATGTCGGGCGCATTTCCGTTTTCCGCCGGCAGCAAGGATGCCGCGCTGGTGATGGACCTGATGCCCGGCAATTACACCATCCAGGTGAATGGCGTGGCTGGCGCCGCGGGCACCGCCCTCGTCGAAGTCTATGATTTGACCCCGGAAACCCTTTCCACCGTGAGTGTCTCGGCCGCGGTGGCCAACACCGATACGCGCTCGCTCGCGCCGGGCGTGTTTACCTTCACCCGCGTCGGTCCGGTCACGAATCCCATCACGGTGACCTACACGCTGTCAGGTTCCGCGGCCGCGGGCACCGACTTCGCGCCCCTTTCCGGCACCGTGACGATCCCGGCGGGAGCCGCCTCGGTGACGGTGAACCTGATGCCGCAGGCCAACCCGGCCAACACCAACAACCGCACCGCGACCCTCTCCATTACCTCGCAGAACAGCTACGGCGTCGGCGTGAACGACAGTGCGAGCGTCACCATCTTCGCCAACTCCGGCGCCCTCTACGTTTCCAATCTGCGCGCCGCGGCGAACGCCACCACCTCCACCGCCTACGGCACCGGCACCATCCTGCTCAGTGCCGACGAAAGCGTCGCGTATGTGAACGTGTCCTTCTCCGGCCTAAGCTCGCCACAGGTCGTCGCGCACCTTGCGATTGACGGAAATTACGTCTTCAACCTCCCGCAGGGCCAGGTCAACAACGCCCTCTGGAATTTTACCCCTGTCGGCACCTACAGCTCCGCCGAGCTTCGCGCTGCACTGAAAAGTGGGCGCGTCACCATCAGCATTGATACCGCGACCTATCCGACCGGCGAAGTGGCCGGCGGCTTCGTGCGCAGCAGCGGCAGCGCCGCGTTCAATCCGCCCGCGACCCCGCCGCCGCTCGACCTGACCAAAATCGCGCAACGGGACGCCGCCCGCTTTCTCACGCAGGCGACCTTCGGCACTACCCAGGCCGACATCGATGCCGTCGTCGCGAAAGGCTACAATACCTGGATTAACGAGCAGATGGGCATCGCCGGCACCTCGCACCGCGGGTTGACCAGGGATGACTTTAATATGAACGCCACCAATGGCGGCGTTGGCACTC
The DNA here is from genome assembly GCA_046594805.1 of Opitutaceae bacterium. Lineage (GTDB taxonomy): Bacteria > Verrucomicrobiota > Verrucomicrobiia > Opitutales > Opitutaceae > ER46. Next base: position 5,641 of record JBKJRG010000691.1, read on the forward strand.
GAGATCCGGTCACGCAGGCCTACCAGCGCCCGGGCGGCGCGCATCGCCAGTCGGCCTGGTGGAAAATTGCCGTCACGGCGCCCGATCAACTCCGCCAGCGGACGGCTTTCGCCCTCAGCCAGATTCTCGTCACCTCCGACGCCAACGGCACCATCTTCCAATGGCAGGAAGGCGCGGCCAACTATTACGAT
>JBKJRG010000717.1:0-6600 GCA_046594805.1 Opitutaceae bacterium
GCCGTGACCAGACCAATCTCGCGCCCCAGATCGATCACGTCGTCCACGGCACAACGCCACTCCTTGAATGTTCCCGCGACGGAAGATTCGACGGGGTAAACGGCCTTGTCGGTTTCCACTTCGCAAACCGGTTCGTCCAGCGCCACGCGATCGCCTGGTTTCTTGAGCAATGAAACGATCCGGGCTGCCCGGATGCCTTCGCCCATCACGGGCAGGAGAATCGCCACGTCGGCGCTACCCCCCGGCGAGGTTGCAGCCGGCTTGGTCAATCCCGGGACAGGCCGCGCTCGCGTTGAATCGGGAACCGGCGATTTTCCGGCGCCCAGTTCGGCCAGTGATCCTCGCGGCGGCAGCGTGCCCGACATCACGCGTCCCACCGCTTCGCTGATGCGCTTGGCATCCGGCAGCGCAGTGTACTCGTAAATCGGATTGTACCCGATCATCACGTTGCCTTTGGACACGAGCATCGGCGGGCTCACCAGCCGGCTCCAGACATCGGGGCGGCCGGTGAGATGCGAGATGATCATCTGGCCGACGCTGCAGTTCTCCGTGTCTTCCTGCACCACGATCAAGCGGCCCGTCTTGCGCACGGATTCCTCGATCATTTCGCGATCCCAGGGCGCGATGGACCGCAGATCGATCAGCTCAATGCTAAAGGCATCCCCCAGGGCGGTGATCGCTTCCAGCGATTTTTCGACGGTGTTGCCCCAGGCCACCATGGTCACGTCGGTCCCCGCGGTCACGCGGCGCGCCTGCCCAAGCGGGATGGCGCCGATCGACTCCTTCACGTCACGCTCCACCCAAAGCATGTGCTTGGGAATGAGCACAAGGGTGGGATCGTCGGTGTGCATCGCGGTCCAGAGCAGCCCGGCGGCGTCCTCCGGGGTGCTGGGAATGACGACGTTGAGCCCGGGAAAATGCGCCACCGCCGACTCGTTCGCCTGCGAATGCCACAGCGAACCGCCGGGGAGATACGCGCCGTAAGGGGCGTAGATCACCACTGGACACGTCCACTTCCCGAACGTGCGCCAGCGCAGCGTGGCGAGATTCGTCACCAGCTGGTTCCAGCCCGGATAAATGAAATCGATGAACTGCAGCTCGAACACCGGACGCCGTCCATAACTCGCGAGCCCGCACGCCACGCCGAGGATGGTCGACTCGGCCAGCGGCGAGTTGAACACCTGGTCGGGAAAGTCCGTCGAAAGCTTCTTGGTCAGCGTGAAAACGCCGCCCTTGGGATCCTCCACATCCTCGCCGAAAATCATCCGGCGCGGCTCCACGTCGAGGGCCGCGCGCAGCGTCAGGTTGATCATGTCGCCCATCCGGTATTTGCCGGGCTTGAAAATCTCCTCGTCGAGATCCGGTTGGGAGGTGACCACGTTGGCCTCGAGCTCGCCGGGGAGGGGGTTCTCCGCCTTCTCCGCCGCGGCATAGTCTGCCCGCACCGTCTCCTTGATTTCAGCGCTGAGTCGGGCGAATTCCTCCGGCTGCAGCTCACCTTCCGCGATGAGTTGATCCTTGAGCACCCTGAGCGGATCGCGGTCCTCGAGCGTCGAGAGCTCCTCGGTCGAGCGATAGATCTTCTGGTCGTCCGAGCTGGTGTGGCTGGAGAGCCGCTCCATCTTGACCCAGAGAAAGGCCGGCCCGCCGCCCGCGCGAATTTTCGCCATCAGCTCCGCGGCCACGGCGTAGACCTGCTCGACGTCCCAGCCATCGACCAGGACCCACTCCTCCGCCGCGAGCACATTCAGGGCCAGCGGATTGGTCCGGCGCGTCGGGCTCGAGATCCCGTAGCCATTGTCTTCCACCACCAGCAGCAGAGGCAGTTTCCGTTCCTTGGAGAAGGCGACCGCCTCGAAAAAATCGCCCTGCCGCGTGGCGGCATCGCCCACGGTCGCCACCGTGAGCGATTTCTTCCCGTCGAGCTGCATGCCCCACGCCATCCCGCAGGCGGGGAGCAACTGCGAGGCGGTCGGCGTCGGCACGCTCCAGATGTGAAACTCCGGGTAGCTGTAATGCGAAGGCATCTGGCGACCGCGCGACGATGATTCGCGTTTCGCCATGTAATCCAGCGCGAGCTGCCGCGTAGTGACACCCCGCCCGAGCACGAAGCCGCGATCGCGATAATAGGGGCAGGCGTAGTCATCGGGCTGCATGAGCATGCCGAGCGCGGCCAAGGCCTCATGACCGCGACCCGAAACATGAAAGTGACCCTTGCCCTGGCGATTGAGATTCTCCTCGCGCAAATCCCCATGCCGGCTTTCGAGGATCGTCAGCAGGAGTTTTCGCTTGAGGTCGGTCGATAACGTGGGGGCAAGCGGCGACATCATGGGGCTCCGTACGAACGGGTTCGGTGCTCAGCTTCGGGCGTCATGATGTTCGGTTTGCCTCGCTCGGGGTGCAACGGTTTCCCGCAGCCACCAGCCAGGCAGGCCCTAGATTACTTCCTCCCGCCTACCCCGACCCTTAGGTGAATACCCCAGATCCGTGGGTGTGGGCCCACCGCATCAAACCGCCCCGAAACGCGGGAAACCCCGCGCCGCTGAGCAGGGCGAAGTCCACGTCGTCGGGCGATTTCACCACGCCCTCGGAAAGGCAGCGTTCGGCCTCCTGCACCATCATGCGCATGAGTGGGGCGACCAGCTCGGCGCCCTGGGAGGCTGAGTCGGCGATCGGACGGGGATTCGGAGCCAGGTCGGCGACCTGGCCTACAAGACTTCGCGTTTCGGGGTCGTTGATGGTTTCGGCCCGACCCTCGTAGCGATAGAAGCCGCGACTCGTGCCGTTTTTTCGTCCTTTCAAGCCAGCGGCCAGTAATCGGGCGCACGCCGTCGAGCGGACGAAGCGTCCTGGGAAATAATGCGCCATCTCCCCGAAAATGAAATCGGTGACGTCCACCCCCACTTCGTCGATCAAACGCAAGGGGCCCATCGGCCAGCCAAAATCCCGGAGTGCGTTGTCCAGCGCGGCGGTGCTCACCCCCTGCTCCCATTTTCTCACGGCTTCGTTCAGGTAGAAAAACAGCACCCGGGTCACGAGAAAACCCGGCGACGAGCGGCAGATGATGGGGGATTTGCCCAGCGCCTTGACCAGCGTCAGCGCGCGCTCCGCGGTCGCGGCGGACGTTTCCCGGCCGAGAATCAATTCCACGAGCGGCATCCGGCTCACGGGGTTGAAAAAATGGATCCCGAGCGTCCGGTCGGCGCCGGGCACATCCCGCACAATCTCCTCGAGCGGCAGGGCAGAGGTGTTCGACGCCAGGATGGCGTCGGGCCGCACGATTGCCGCCAACTCGCCGAAAAGCGCCTGTTTGGCCCTCACGTTTTCCACGATTGCTTCGATCACCAAGTCGCAATCCGCGAAGCCATCCCAACCGGTGGTGGGGCTCACCCGCGCGAGCGCGCCCGCCGACTCCGAGTGCTGAAGTCTGCCGCGCCGGACCGCCTCGTCGAACAAGCCGCGGACCACGGCCATGCCCCGCTCAACGAACTCCGGCTGCACATCGCGCAAGACAACCGCGAAGCCCCGGAGCGCGAGCCACTGGGCAATTCCCGACCCCATCACGCCCGCGCCGACAACTCCGACTTTCTTGATCGGCAGTAGCGCAGGCGTCCCGCCTGCCCTTCCGGCCGAAGCAGGCGAGGACGCCTGCGCTACCTCGAACCAGTCCTCCAGTGTCCTTTTTTTCGCGGCGTCGCGGAGGAAGAAAACGTGGACCATGTTCCGGCATACTTCACCCGCCGTGACTTCGCTGAAAATTCTCGCCTCGATCTGCAGCGCGGGAGTGACGGCGAGTTCCGCGGTTTGCTCCACCGCATCGATCGCCGCGAGCAGCGCGGGTTGGTGGCCGCCCGTCTTCGCGAGCGTTGCGCGCCGCAGCTCTGCGTAGAAATCCGGTCCGGGCGAAGCGGGCAGCGTCGCGGGGGAAACCTCTTTCCCGGCCAGACGGAGCGCGGCCGCTTTCGCGCGCTGCTTCAACTCCGCCGGAGGAACCCGTTCGTTAATCAGCCCGATTTTTTCCGCGTCACTCACGGGGAGCAACTGGGCCTTCAGGATGTGATCCAGCGCCGGCTTCACCCCAATGAGCCGCGGCAGCCGCACCGATCCGCCCCAGCCTGGGATGGTGCCGATGCCGGTTTCAGGCAGACCGATTTGCGTCGAGGGTGAATCACTCGCCACCCGCCACCGACAAGCGAGGGCCAGCTCGAATCCCCCACCCGCGCAAGCCCCATGAATCGCACATACGACCGGCGCCCGGAAATCCGCCAGCCGCTGGAACAGCGCCTGCCCCCGATGGGACAACGCCAGCGCCGTCGCAGCGTCCGGCAGCGCTCCCAGCCACTTCAGATCCGCCCCGGCGATGAAGATTTTCTCTTTCGCGCTGATCACAACCAAGGCCTTCAGGCTGGCCTGTTCGGCGGCGTCGATCGCGGCGGCGAGGGCCGCCAGCGTCGGCGGGTTGAAAACATTTGCCCGGGCACCGGGCGCATCGAACACGATCCAGCCGACGCCATCGGCATCCGCGGAAAAATTGACGGGTAACGATGGCTCGGGGCTCATGGGAAGTGCGGCGGGTCCGTCGTAACCCGCTAAACCAGCTCCACGCAGGCCGCGAGTCCCTCACCACCACCGATGCAGATGGCCGCCAGCCCGCGGCGCGCGCCGCGTTCCCGCATCGCGGCGAGCAACGTGACCAGGATGCGCGCGCCGCTCGCACCGATCGGGTGGCCGAGCGAAATGGCCCCGCCCCGGACGTTCAGCCGGTCATGGGGGACGCGCAACTCCTGCATGAACGCCAGCGCCACCACCGCGAATGCCTCGTTGACCTCCCACAGGTCGACATCGTCGATTCCCCAGCCGGCGCGCTTGAGCGCGTTCTGCGCAGCGGAGACCGGGGCCGTGGTGAACCAGACCGGATCCTGCGCGTGGCTCCCGAATGCGATGAACCGGGCGAGGGGTTTTAGCCCGCGCTGCTTCGCCTGCTCCTCGGTGGTGAGCACCAGTGCTGCCGCGCCATCGTTCAAGGTGGAAGCGTTGGCGGCGGTCACCGTCCCGGCCGGATCGAAGACCGGCCGCAGTCCCCGCATCCGATCATAATTTACGCGGGCGGGTCCTTCGTCGCGTTCGAAGCGCGTGACGCCGCCCTTGGCGTCCTTGAGCTCGACCGCAGTGATCTCTTGCGCGAACCGACCGCTTTGCTGGGCCGTGTTGGCGCGCCGGAAGCTCTCGCTGGCATAGTCGTCCTGTTGTTCGCGGCTGAAACCATATTTCTTCGCGCACTGCTCCGCGCAATTGCCCATGTGGATGTCATTGTAGGGATCCCACAGCCCGTCGTGGATCAGGGAGTCCACGACCCGCTGGTGACCGAGCCGGAAACCGTCGCGCGCCTTGGGCAGCAGGTACGGCGCAGCACTCATATTCTCCATCCCGCCGGCGACGACCACCGTCGCGTCGCCGGTGGCCAGCGCCCGCGCACCGAGCAGCGCCGCTTCGAGGCCACTGCCGCACACTTTGTGCACGGTGACGCAGCGGGTGCTCACGGGCAGTCCGGCGTAAATCGCGGCCTGCCGTGCCGGGGCCTGCCCCACGCCCGCCTGAATGACATTGCCCATATAAACGTCCGAGATATCGGCGGGCGCGACGCCGGCCTGCGCCAACGCTCCACCGATCGCGGCCGCGCCGAGTCGCGGCGCGGGCACGGCAGCAAGCGCGCCCTGAAACGCGCCAAGCGGGGTGCGTGTGGCCGAGAGGATGACGGTGGGGTTCATGTTCATGTAATCTTTCTCTTACTCTCTCTCAATCTCCCGACAGTATCCGACCCTGACGAACGAGAAAGAGAAAGAGAAAGATAAAGATAAAGAGTAAGAGCGCAGCGGTTAGGGCCGCTCCAAATCGAATCGATCCGTCGTCCGGGCGTAAGTGTCGCCCCCCATGCGGCCGATCAAGTCGAGCTTGGCCGGATCAGGTTCGCCATCGGGGCCGATCACGGCGTCGTTCACATGGACGAGGTGGATGCGGCCGAAGACGACATTCGCCGCCAGCGGCCCCTCACCGAGATGGACAAATCGATCCAGGGTGCATTCGAAGGCAACCGGCGCGGCCGTCACGCGCGGCGGCCGCACGCGCTGACTCGGGGTCGACTCAATGCCGAAGCGCTCGAACTCGCTCTCGCCGTATGGCAAAAGCGCGGAGCTGTTGCTCATCTGCTCCGCCAGCGCGAACGGCACGAGGTTCACGACGAATTCCGGGACCTGTTCGATGTTGCGCACCGTGTCTTTTTTATTCCCGGACCGGTCGTTGACCGGGACGAACATCAGCGTGGGCGGATTCGACGTGACGCCCTGGAAAAATGAAAACGGCGCGAGATTCGTTTTGCCGTCCGGCGAAATGGTGGAAACCCACGCAATGGGCCGCGGCAAAATGGTGCTGATCATCCAACCGTAGACGTCCCGGGGCTTGAGCGTGGCGAAATCGAGGAGCATGCGGACAGGAACTACAGGGACGCCTAAATCCCTTCCTGTCCACCCTGGGCGGTTCGGTGCGACTTGTCCGGTGGTAGGGCTGACGCTTGTCGCCATGCCGTCGCGCGGCAGCTACTCG
>JBKJRG010000817.1:0-3621 GCA_046594805.1 Opitutaceae bacterium
GCCGTGACATGATCCCACCCCTGCTTGAGCTCCGCGGGATCGGGGGCGTCCGGCCAGAGCGGATGGATGATCGCCATCGCGCGGCCCCAATGGGCGAGCGTGCAGCCGGGATCGACCTCCACCGCCCGCGCGAACTCGCGGTCGGCCTCGAGGTACATCATGTGATGCAGCAGCTTCACCCCGCGCACCACGTGGGTCCGCGCGGTTTCGTTGCCCGAAACCGCAAAATCGATTGTGCCGAGCTGCGCGCCGAGCGCATCCGTCGACCCGCCGCGGGCGCCCGGCGGCGCCTTGGGCACGTCCGCGCCCAAGTGTATCGCCAAACCGAACACCGTCAGGAAAACGCAGGGAATTTTCATGCGGGAGAGTACAGCACATGGTCGCCGGATGAAAGTGGAATCAAGTAGCCCGAGCGTGGGCGAGTGGACCGACTCCTCCTTGCGGGTGGGGCTGGACTCCGAGCCGGCGTGGGTTCCCGCACCATTCGCCCCCCACTGCGCGGGCGTACAAGCCAGCTCAGCGGCCGGCCTACAACCGGCCGAAGGTTTGCGCCGCTCGGATTCCGCCTGAAGGCGGAACTACGAACACGCCGAACCTTTCGCCGCCCCGCGCGTTTGCGTAGATTGAAGATATCCTCCTGGTTTCCTCGCTTCTGAATTATCCGGTTGCCTTCTTTTGTTACTGCCCCGGGGCCAGGAAGGGACGAACCCTCATTGGCCAGCTGCTGCAGAACGCCCTTACCCCATGAAACACCTCATCCTTCCCGCCTTCCTATTCAGCGCCGCCTTTGCGCTCTCCGCCGAGCCCAGCGTGCAGCGCGACATCCCGTACGCCGAACCGAAAAACCCGCGGCAGACCCTCGACGTGTTCGCCCCGGCGAATGCGAGCGGCCGGCCAATCGTATTCTGGATCCACGGCGGAGGTTGGGTCCGCGGCGACAAAACCGAAGTGAAGGTGAAGCCCGCGCTGTTTGTCGAACGGGACTTTGTTTTCGTCGCCCTCAACTACCGGTTCGTGCCCAACGCCACGATCAAGGAAATCACCGGTGACGTCGCGAAAGCATTGCTCTGGGTGCACCGCCACGCCGACCAATTTGGCGGCAATCCCAACTCGGTTTTTGTCATGGGCCATTCGGCCGGCGCCCAGCTCGCGGCACTGGTCTGCATCGACGATCGCTATCTCAAGGCCGAGGGCCTCTCGCTGCGGATGATTAAAGGCTGCGTGCCGGTCGACGGGGACACCTACGACGTGGTCACGCAGGTGAAGATGGCCGAGGCGGTCCAGCAGCGACCCTATTTCGATTCGCACCGCCGGAAGTTCGGGCACGAAGCGGCGCTGGAGGATTTGTCGGCGGTCACCCACGTGGCACGCGACAAGGGCATCCCGCCTTTTCTGATCATCCACATCGCCGATCAGCCGGAAACTCGCACCGGCCTGCAGTCGCATTTGCTTGCCACCCGGCTATTCCACCACGGCGGCGTCAGCGCGAAAGTCCTGGCCGTTCCCGGCAAGACGCACGCCACGCTCGATACGGACATCGGCACACCCGGGGACGCGACCACCGATGCGATCCTCTCCTTCGTGCAGGCGCAACTCGCGCCCAAGAGCACGACGGTCACCCGCTGAGGAAAAGCGGCCGCCCCTGTCGCATGGCTGTGGAGGTCGAGGTGCTGGTCGTTGGCGGTGGTCCCGCGGGGCTGGCCGCGGCCGCGGGCGCCGTGGGCACGGGACGGTCGGTGCTGCTGGTCCATCGTGATCGCGAGATCGGACGACCGGTCCGCACCAGCGGCGGGAGCTGGAAGGTTCACTTGGATGCCCTCGGCCTTCCGCCACTCCTCTACCAGGAAATCCGCACGCTGATCTTCGCGACGCCCGATGGCAGCATCGAGACACGGTTCGAGTCGGATTGCCCGGTCGTGCTGGATGTCACGGCGACATATCTTTTCCTCGCCGGGCTCGCGCGTCAGGCGGGCGCCGAAATCCGCTGTGGGGCGAGTTTCAAAGCGATCCTCGCGCAGGAAACCGATGCCGTGCGCTGCCTGGTCGCGGGGCCGGACGGCGAACAGGAAATCCGCGCCCGCTACGTCGTCGATGCCTCGGGGCATCACCGGGCGGTCCTGGACTCGCTGGGAGTCGCCAAACGCCCCGCGCGTTTCGGCGTCGGCGTGGAATATGAATTCGAAAACGAAAACACTCCGGTCGATCGCGCGGTGCTTTTCGTCGGAGAGAAATTCGCGCCGTCCGGCTACGGCTGGATTTTCCCGACCGCAGGCGGCACCGTGCGGGTCGGCGTTGGGATTATTCGACCCGACACCAACAACTCACCTGGCGATTTGCTCGAGCGCTTTCTGCAGTCGGCCGCAGCGCGCGAACTCGGACTGAGAACAGGGAAGTTGGTGACAAAGCATTTCGGGGTGATTCCGTCTGACGGAGCGGCGGGCACTTTTGTCCATGGACGAATCCTTTCCGTGGGCGATGCCGCCGGCCAGGCGTTGTCATTGGTGGGCGAAGGGATTCGCTATGGCATTGAAGCGGGCCGACGGGCGGGGCGGTCGATCGCCACGGCGCTGGATCAACCGGCCACGGCCGGTGCGAGTCTCGCGGCGTACAACACGTGGTGGACCCAGGCCTACCGCCGACGCTTTGGCCTGGCCCAGCAGGCGAACGTCCGCATGGGAGGTTTTCGGGATCCGGACTGGCCGAGGCTCGCGGAACTATTGCGCGGATTGTCCGGCGACGAAGTGGCGTCACTGCTGCGGATGGATTTTCCCCGCAGCCTCATCCTGAAAATGGCGTGGCGCGGTGGCTGGCCGGCGCTGCGCTTTGCGCTGCGGAGTTAGGAGTTTGGTGTTTGGTGTTGGAAGTTCGAAACGGCTGAAAGACCGTTCCATGGTGACAACGGTTTTAAGTTAATGCCGTTCAACTCAAAACTTTCGCCCCCCTCCCCCCGATGCTCGCCTTCATTAGAGACGTCAGCCCGCGGCTCGCGGAGTGCGAGTTGCAGCACGTTGGGCGCGCGCCGATTGATGTCGCCCTCGCTCGGCGGCAGCACGCGGGTTATCGGGCCATCCTGGGGGAGCTGGGCGTCACCGCGGTGCGCGCACCGGCCCTGCCCGGCCAGCCGGATGGAGTTTTCGTCGAGGATACCGCGATCGTGCTGCCCGAAGTGGCGGTGATGGCGCGACCGGGCGCTGCCTCGCGCTCGGGCGAGGTCGAATCGGTCGTGGCCGCGCTGAAATCCTACCGGCGCCTGCAACACATGGCCGGCCCCGGCACCCTGGATGGTGGAGATGTGATGCGAATCGGCCGCACGCTGTTTGTGGGCGAATCACAGCGCACGAATGCCGCCGGCATCCAGGAGCTGAAGGCGATCGTCGAGCCCCTGGCCTACCGGCTGCACACCGTGGCGGTGACACGCTGCATGCACCTGAAAACCGCATGCACGTTTGTGCATCCCCACTTTGTGGTCGCGAACAAGGACTGGGTGGATGCGGCGATGTTTGCCGCTTTTGTCATCATCCCCGTCGACGCCAGCGAACCGTTCGGCGCCAACACGCTCACCGTCGCCGGAACCACCCTGGTGAGCGCGGCGGCTCCGAAAACGGAGCTGCGCCTGCGGGA
>JBKJRG010000913.1:0-7599 GCA_046594805.1 Opitutaceae bacterium
CAACGGCTGGCCCGTGCTGGTATCGTCGACTTCGGCGATCATCGCGGTCGCGTTCAGCGCCACGGTCGGCGTGTTCTTCGGCTTCTACCCGGCCCGCAAGGCCGCCCAGCTCGATCCGATCGAGGCGCTGCGTTACGAGTAATTCTCGCGCTGGATTACCGACGTGTCGGCAGGCGTCCCTGCCTGCCGGGATTGAAGTGGCAGGGGCGTTGAAGTGGCTGCGGCATCTTGCCGCAGATTCAGAGGACTTGCGGCAGGATGCCACAGCCACTTTCCCAATCCCGGCAGGCTGGGATGCCTGCCGCTACGTCCGTGGCGCAGATCGGCGTAGATCAACCAAGCTCGCGCCTGTCCGCTCCTCGTGTAGGTTCCTCCCATGCGCTTTGTCGTCGCCGCGTTCAGCCTTGCTTCGACCCTTGCCCTCATCCCTCCGGCTGGATTCGCCGCCGATGTTGATGGCAAATCCCACGGCGACTACCGCCGCGAAGCCCAGGCCGCCTACGAGCGCAAAGACTATCCTGCCGCCCGCGCCGCCTTCGCCGCCGCCCTGGCGCTTCGCCCGGACTCGCCGCGCTATCTCCACAACCTCGCTGCGCTATCGGCCCTCACCGGCGACGACAGGGCGGCACTGGACTACCTCCGTCGGCTCGCCGCCCTTGGGGTTGCGACCGCCGTGGAACGAGATCCCGATCTCGCCAAGCTGCAGGGCACACCGGATTTCCTGCGCGTCCTGCAGTTGTTCGCTGCGAACCGCAGCCCGCAGGGCGAGGCCGAGGTGATGGCCGAGCTGCCCGGCCGGACCGGTATCATCGAGGGCCTCGCTTTCCGTCCGCGCACCGGGGACTTGTTTCTTGGCGACGTTTATCACCGCTGCATCTGGCGCCGCGATCGCGACGGGCGGGTCACGCGCTTCAGCGCCGAGGACGATGCACTCTTCGGGGTGTTCGGCCTCGCGATCGACGAGGCGCGAAACACGCTGTGGGCCGCGACCACCGCCCTGCCCGAGATTGCCGGCTACGAACCGGAGATGAAAGGCCAGGCCGCGCTGGTCGAATTCAACCTCGCCACCAGCGAACTCCGCCGGGTCGTGCCGGTGCCCGGCGATGGACGCGATCATGGACTCGGCGATGTCCTCGTCGCTCCTGATGGCACCGTCTATGCCACCGACAGTCTCGCGCCCATTATTTGGCAACTTGATCCGGATTCGGAGGAGATGGTGAAACTGGTCGAATCCCCCGAGTTCGAATCGTTGCAAGGTCTCGCGCTCTCGGATCGCACCCTGGTGGTGGCCGACTACAGCAACGGGCTGTTCGCCATTAATCTCGCGGACGCATCCGTGCGATCCTTAAAGCCACCCGCAAATGCAACTTTGCTCGGCATCGACGGGTTGGTCGCCGTGCCCGATGGGATTGTCGGCGTGCAAAATGGCGTCACCCCGCAGCGCGTCGTCCGGATCGCCCTTTCGTCCGACCTGCAGGCCATCACGGGCGTGACGGTGCTGGCCGCCGCGCTCCCCCAGTTGACCGACCTCACGCTGGTCACGCTGGTCGACGGCCGGCCGACGTTTGTGGCCGGCGCGGGCTGGGATATTTTCGACGCAAAAAAGGCGAAACAGCCGCCGGCCCACCCGGTGCGGATCTTTCAAGTCAACCTGCCCTGAGGAGTGTGCGAATGAGTATCGTTCCGTGAATCGTCGTAGGGGCGCCGCTTGACGGCGCCCGCGGCCGTCGGCCAGCGACGTCTCTACAAAGCGGTTTGAGGTCAAGCCGCTCCACCTCGAACCATTCCCCGTGCGCCTCCGTTGCTTCCTGATCGCCACCAGCCTCGTCACGTGCGCCGCACTGCGCGCCGCGTCCGCGGAATTCGACGCGGCGGTGGCGCATTACGAGGCGCAGCGTTACCCGGAAGCCCGCGCCGCCTTCGAGCAGGTGGCAACGCGCGAACCCAAAAATGCCGCCGCAGCCCATTACCTCGGTCTCACCTGGAAAATGCGTGGCGATACCGAGTCGCTCGAGCAGGCGGTGAAATCGCTCGCGCGCGCCGTCGAGCTCCAACCGGCCAACGCGACCTATCTCGCGGATTTTGGCGGGACCTCGCTTCAACTCGCCAGCCGCACGCGGTCTGTTTCGGCAGCGACGAAGGGCCGGGACGCGATGGAAAAATCGCTGACGATTAATCCGGACAACGTCGATGCGCGTGAGGGACTTTACCAATTCTACACCCAGGCCCCGTGGCCGATCGGCAGCAGGGGGAAGGCCGCCGCCCATCTCGCTGAAATCGAAAAACGCGCACCCGATCGCGCGACCGTGCTGCAGGTCCTGGCCAAAGCGAATGCCAGGGAATACGCGGCTGCATTCCAACTTTGTCAGTCGGTGCTCGCGAAAGACCCGGAAAACTACCCGGCCCTTTACCAATATGGGCGCACCGCCGCCGTGAGCGGACAAAACCTGGAGCGAGGGCTCACGCAGCTGAAGAAATGCCTGACGATGCCGCCGCCCGCACCGTCATCGCCGACCCACAGCAACGCCTGGCAGCGGATCGGCCACATTCAGGAACAGTTGAAGCGCCCTGCCGAGGCCCGCACCGCCTATGAGACCGCGCTGAAGCTCGATTCCTCCAACCGCCAGGCCGCCGACGCGCTGGCGAAGCTAAAATAGCGCGGCCAAGCCAAGTCAGCGACCTGGCCTACAGGACCCACAAGGATCCGGCCGGAGTAGCGCAGGCGTCCCGCCTGCTCCGAAGTGGCCGCGGCTTCCTGCCGCAGAACCTTGCGTCCTCCGCAAACTCTTCGCGTCTCCTCCAAGGCCAGAGCCAGGCGAGACGCCTGCGCTACCCCTCACCCATCCGCACTTCTCCCTCGACACGCGTCCCCCGCCGTCGCCACTGCTTTCCCATGTCCGCGCTGCCTCTCGTTGAGTTTCGCGACGTGACCAAGCGCTTCGGCGCCGGTCCGGTCGTGCTCGACCGCATTTCCTTCGCGGCACAGCCCGGCGAGTTCATCACGCTGATTGGCCCCAGCGGTTGTGGAAAATCGACCCTACTCCGGCTGCTGGCCGGGCTCAGCCCGGTCACCACGGGCACCTTGGTGGTCGATGGACGGACGCCAGACGATGCCGCCGGCGACCTCGCGTTTGTCTTTCAGGATCCAACCCTTCTGCCGTGGCGGACCGTCGCGCAAAACGTCGAGATGCCTCAAGAGCTTCGGGGCGTCCCTGTGGGTGAGCGCGCGGCGACACGCGACCGCGTGCTCGACCTCGTCCGGCTGCGGGAAAAATCCACCGCCTACCCACGCCAGCTTTCCGGCGGACAGAAGATGCGCGTTTCCCTCGCGCGCGCCCTCGCCTTGTCCCCGAAACTTCTGCTGCTCGACGAGCCCTTCGGCGCGCTCGACGAAATGACGCGCGAGCATCTCAACGAGGAGCTCCTCGCCATCCGCGAACGACAGGCATGGACCGCCTTCTTCGTCACCCACTCGGTGGCCGAGGCTGTTTTTCTTTCCAACCGGATCCTCGTGCTGGCCGCCAACCCAGGGCGGATCCATACCGAAGTCGCCGTCCCGCTAGCATGGCCGCGAACCGTGGAAACGCGCCTCTCGCCTGAATACCACGCGCTGGTGGCACAGGTTTCCCGCGTCCTCCGCTCCGTCGAGGTGTCTGCCGCCTGATCGCCATGCACCGAGCGCGCCTTGCAAAGTTGAAACTGCGGTTTGAGCTGGGGCCGCGGCGCCCTCGCCGCGGTGGATTCCGGAAACGCGGCGAGGGCGCCACCTCCCCATCGGACTCCGGCCTCCTGAGTCGCGAGACCCTGTGATGAAGCATCCACTCTTCCGCATCCTGCTGCCGCTGCTGTTCGGCGTGCTCGTGGTCGAGCTGTGGATTTTTCTCCATTTTGCCCTCGATCCGGATCGCAGGATTTTTCTGCCGCGGCCCGATGAAATCCTCGACGCTTTCCGGCAATATCGGCCGCAGATCCTCCGCGCGGCTTTCAATACGACGAAGGGCGCCCTGATCGGTTTCGGCCTCGCGCTCGTAATCAGCACGTCGCTCGCCATCGTGTTGTCCTCGTCGGCCCTCGTCCGGGTCACCCTGTACCCGTACTTGATGGCGCTCCAGATGACGCCGCTCCCGGTCCTTGCGCCCATCTGTGTCATCTGGGTCGGCGCCGGCGTGAAGAGCGTGGCCATGCTCACCTTCGCCATGGCGTTTTTCCCGCTCGTCGTGAACACCACGCAGGGCCTGCTCTCGACCGATCGCAACTTGGTCGAGCTCTTCCGACTCTATCGCGCCAGCTGGCCACAACAGCTCCTGCTCCTGCGCATTCCGGCCGCGCTCCCGTATTTTTTTGCGGGATTGCGCATCGCCGCCACCATCGCCCCGATCGGCGCCGTGGTGGCCGACATGAACGCCGGTTCCTCCGCCGGCGATGGTGGCGGACTCGGGTTCCAAGCCGCCATCTACTCCAGCCAGGCCCGCTATCCCGGACTCTACGCCACGGCTGCGACCACGTGCGTGCTCGGTTTTGCGCTCAATGCCATCGTCCTGATCCTCGCATGGCTTGCGCTCCATCACTGGCACGATTCCTACGAACGCACCGACAAATGACAGGGATCCCGCCGTGGTGGCCGCGAGCGTGAGCGAGTGGTTTCAGGTCGAATTTCCCCCTTCCCGCCTTCCCCCGCTCGCCCACGCTCGCGGCCACTCGAACCTCGGAATAACGGAGGTTCTCCCCTACTCTTTTTCCGAAGCGCCTTCACCCTTATGAAACCTTTTCTTCTCGTCGCCGTCGCTTTCATCGTCGCCGTCCCCGCTTTCGCCGCGGAAAGAAAAACGCTCACCAAGCTCACCGTTCAGCTCGACTGGGTGGCCGAGCCCGAGCACGGCGGATTCTACCAGGCGCACGCCCGCGGTTTCTTCCGCGAGGAAGGCCTCGACGTCACGCTGATTCCGGGCGGCCCCGGTGCCGTGGTGATGCCGAGTGTCGCCACTGGCAAGGCTGACATTGGCCAGGCCGACAGCACGAACACCCTGCTGCAGCAGGCGGAGGGTTTGCCCGTCGTCCAATTCGCCGCCGTGTTCCAGGACGATCCGTCCGGCATCCTGGTGCATGCGGAAAGCAACGTCCGGAAATTCGAGGACCTCAATGGCCGGACGATCATCGCGCGGCCGGAATGGGCCTTTCTCAAATTCGTGGAGAAGAAATATGCGGTGAAACTCCACCTCGTTCCGCAAAATTTCTCGGTTGCCGCGTTTCTGGGCAATAAGGAGGCGCTGCAGCAGGGCTACTTCATTGCCGAGCCACACCACATCATGAAAGCCGGCGGCAGGATGCCGCGCTTCCTTTCGACGTGGGACGCTGGTTTTCGCGCCTACGCCGTCCTGGTGACCGGACGAAAATTCGCGCGCGAAAACCCCGAGACACTGCGCGCCTTCACGCGCGCCTACATCCGCGGCTGGCGCGACTATCTCGAAGGTGATCCCGCGCCAGCCCACGCGGCGATGAAGCGGGCCAATCCGGACAACACCGATGATTTTATGACCTTCTCGCGCCGGAGAATCATCGAGGAGAAACTCGTGACGGGCCGCGACAAGGACGGTGGACCCCCGCGAATCGGCCGGCTCGACCCGGCTCGGTTCCGGACCCAGATCACGCAGCTTGAAGAGCTCAGCCTGCTGCCGAAGGGCAAAGTCACCGCCTCGCAGGCGATGACGTTGGAATTCCTGCCCAAGTAGCATCCAAATCCCCATCCATTGACACTGAGGGCACAGAGGGACATGGAGGCCACAGAGAGAAATCTCCGCGTCTGCTCCGTCTCCGATCCTCTGTGGCCTCTGTGCCTCGGCTCCGTGTCCTCGGTGACGGGGTTGGGCGGAAATAAATGTCCCCGTCACTACCTGCGCTGACAACCGAGGGCCAGAACAAGTTTGCCTTCGCCGCGTGGATTTTCCTCCGGCTGCTCGCGCTGATTCATCTCATCGCGTTCGTCTCGTTCTGGACCCAACTCGAGGGGCTGATCGGACCGCGCGGGCTGCTTCCCGCTGACGCCTACTTCTCCGCGGTCCGCGAGCATTTCGGCGGGACGGCCTTCCGCCAGCTGCCGTCGCTCTGCTGGTGGTTTGGCACCGGGACGTTTCTCCATGTGCTCTGCGCCGCGGGAGTCGCGCTCTCGCTGCTGCTCTTCGCCGGCGTCGCACCAGCGCTGTGCCTCGCGTTGCTCTGGGCTTCCTACCTCTCGCTCAATTGCGCCGGGCAGATTTTCTTCAATTTCCAATGGGACGCGCTGCTCCTGGAAACCACCCTGCTCGCCGTGTTCCTGGCGCCTTGGCGGCTCTTCGCTCCCCGCGGAGGGCCCGGGGCCCTAAGCTCGTCTACCGGGATCTGGCGGCCGCAGGAACCGCCCCTACTCGCGCGCCTCCTGCTGTGGTGGCTGCTCTTCCGGCTGATGTTTTTTGCCGGAGTCGTGAAGCTCGCGAGCGGCGATGCGCTCTGGAAAGACCTCACCGCCCTAGCGGTGCACTACGAAACGCAGCCACTACCGACGCCACTCGCGTGGTATTCGCATCAGCTGCCGCTCTGGTGGCACCGCGCCGCGTGCGCCGGGATGTTCGCGCTGGAACTCCTCGTGCCCTTCTTCCTGTTCGCGCCACGCGCGCTGCGCCACAACGCCGCGCTTCTGCTCAGCGCGTTCATGGTCGCCGTCGCGCTCACCGGCAACTACACCTTCTTCAACCTCCTCGCCATCGCCCTGTGCCTGCTCTGCCTGGACGACGCGTGGTGGCACCAAGTCCTCCCCGCCCGCACCCGGGCGCGTTTTCACGTAATACGTGAAAATGCCCGCCCGCCGTTTTCGTGGCGGCGGCCGGTGGGGATGGTGGCCGCGGCCGGGGTCCTCGCCTACACGGTTGCACAGGAGCTCCCGGTGGTATTTCCAAAGCTGGGTGCGCCGCCGGGCTATGCGCGCGTGACTTCTCTGGTTGGCCCGTTCCGCTCCTTCAACAATTACGGGCTCTTCGCCGTAATGACCAATCCGCGGCTCGAGTTGGTTTTTGAGGGCAGCGACGACCGCCGCGAATGGCGGCCGTACGAATTTCCGCACAAGCCCGGCGCACTCACCCGACGTCCCTCCTGGGTGGCGCCGCACCAGCCTCGGCTTGACTGGCAGCTCTGGTTTGCCGCGCTGGGTCGACCCGAGCATAACCGCTGGGTCCTCCAACTTTGCGAACATATCCTGCGCGGCACCCCGGAGGTCTTCGCGCTGCTCGCGGAAAATCCATTCCCCGCCCAACCGCCCCGTCACATCCGCGTCGTCCGCTACGAATATCACTTCACGGACCCCGAGGTCCGCGCCCGCACCGGTCAATGGTGGCGCCGCACGCCAGTCGACCTTTATGTGCCACCGTCGTCGCTGAAATAGATCCATGCCTGCAGCGAAAACTCCGTTGTAGGCCGGTCGCTGACCTGGCTTCGAACGTTCGATTAAATGGACCGCCAGCTCAGCGGCGGTTGGACAATGATGGGTGACACTTTCCGGACAATGATAGGTGACACTTTTTCCGTAGGATTGGTTTGAAAGAGATTCCAAAGGAATCGGGGTGGAGAGGG
>JBKJRG010000078.1:0-2684 GCA_046594805.1 Opitutaceae bacterium
CATCGTCTATGGCCGCAATATCATCCAGCATCCGCACCCCGCCGGCATCACCCGCGCGCTCATGGCCGTGGTCCACGAGCGGATGAAGCCCGACGAGGCGCTCCAGCGGTTTTGCCCATTGACGAAATGAGCGCGCCCTCCCCTGCCCCCGTCCGGATTGGCATCATCGGCGGCGGCCTCATGGGCCGCGAAGCCGCCTCGGCCCTCGCCCGCTGGTTCGCGCTGGTGGATTTTCCCGTGCGCGCCGAACTCACCGCCGTCTGCGAGCTGCAGCGGGAACGGCTCGACTGGTTTCAACAGGTGCCGACCGTGCGGCTCCTCACTCAGAGCCATCACGAGCTTTTGGCCCGGCCCGACATCGATGTCGTGTACGCGGCGGTTCCGCATCATCTCCACGAGGAGATTTACCTGGAGGTTCTCCGGGCCGGAAAAGATCTCTTTGCGGAGAAACCATTCGGAATCGACCTCGAGGCCGCGCGACGCGTGCGTGATGAGGCAGCACGGTTGAAGCGCTTTGTGCGCGTATCCTCGGAGTTTCCTTTCCTGCCCGGCGCGCAACGCGTCTACCAGCTCGCCCGCTCCGGCGCGTTGGGCCGGCTGCTGGAGATCCGGGCCGGCTTCCTGCACTCGAGCGATCTCGACCCGACCAAGCCGATTAACTGGAAGCGCCAAAACCGGTACTGCGGCGAAATCGGGGTGATGGGCGACCTCGGGCTGCACGTCGCGCACGTGCCGCTGCGGCTGGGCTGGCGGCCGGCTTCGCTCTACGCGCAGCTCCAAAAAGTCATCCCGCGCCGGCCGGACGGCAAGGGCGGCATGGCGGACTGCGACACCTGGGACAACGCCGCGCTGCACACCACCGTCACGCTGGGCGATTACGCCGTCCCGATGACGATGGAAATGAAACGCATGGCGCCGACCGAGACCAACACCTGGTACCTCGAGGCGATGGGCACCGATCGCGGCGCGCGCTTTTCCACCAAGGAGCCGAAGACGCTCTGGACCTATCGGCGCGACAAAGAACAGGTCTGGGAGAAGACCGACCTGGGTTTCGCGATGCCTTTCCCGACCATCACGGGCGCCATCTTCGAGCCGGGCTTCCCGGACATCCTGCAACAGATGTGGGCGGCATTCCTGGCCGAGCGCGCCGGCCAGCTCGGCGATCGGTTCGGCTGTGCGACGGCGGACGAGGCGGTGGCGAGCCACGAAATCTGGCGCGCGGCGCTGGCTTCACACCAGAACCAATCGGTGGTCGCACCGAGTTGAACCATGACAAACAGCAAAAAGAAGAAATGAAGAAAGAAGAAACCTGGGGGCCAAACAAGAAACTCAACCCGAAATAGGAAATAGGAAACCAAAGGCATCCCACCCGTTCTTTTTTCTTCATTTCTCTTTTTGTCGTATCTCTCGTCTCCCGTTTCTTCTTTCTGCCGTTTCCCCCTTTCTGCTTTGCCTTAAAATGCGCTCTGGAATCCTCGCTGGCGGCAACTGGATCATCGATCACGTCAAGCTGCTCGATGCCTGGCCGGCGCAGGATGCCCTCGCGACCATTTTGCGCGAGTCCTCCAGCAATGGCGGCGCGCCGTACAATGTCCTCAAGGATCTCGCCCGGCTCGAGGCGCCGTTCGCCCTTTCGGGAGTGGGTTTGATTGGCGACGATGCCAACGGCCGGCAGATCCTCGACGATTGCCGCGTGCATGGGATCGATACGGCGCAGCTGTTCGCCACCACCGCGGCGGCGACGAGTTATTCCGATGTGATGACGGACCAGCGCACCGGCCGGCGCACGTTTTTCCACCAACGCGGTGCCAACGCCCTGCTGGCGCCCTCGCATTTCAGCTTCGAGCGCACGACCGCGAAGATTTTCCACCTCGGTTACCTGCTCCTGCTGGATCAACTGGACGCCATCCAGCCGGACGGCCTGACGGGGGCGGCAATTGTCCTGCGCGCCGCCCGCGCCGCCGGACTGCGCACTTCGCTTGACTGCGTCAGTGGCGGCGCGGACGACAGCGAGCGTTTCCGAGCCGTGGCGGCGCCGGCGCTGCCTCACGTGGATTATTTTTTTGCGAACGATTTCGAAGCCACGCGGCTCACGGGCATTTCGCTGGTCGATGACGCGGCACGCGATCCCGCGTTGTGGCGGACGGCGGCGCACCGATTGCTCGACGCCGGGGTGAATTCGTGGGTCTTCCTGCATTCGCCGCACGGCGTGTTCGCCGCCAGCGCGCACAAAGACCGCTGGCAGCCCTCGATCCGTGTGCCGCCGGAACGAATCAAAGGCGCGGCCGGTGCCGGCGATGCGCTCGCCGCGGGCATCCTGCTCGGCCTCCACCAAGAGTGGCCCGTCGCGCGGTGCCTTGAACTCGGCGTCAGTGCCGCCGCGGCTTCGCTTTTCAACCCGACGTGCTCCGCGAGCGTCGGCTCGGTGGCGGCGTGCCTGCAACTCGCCGGCGAGCTCGGTTTCCACGCCTAGGGAATGTTTTCAAACCCGCCCCTTTTCTTTTTCCGTCATGCTGAGCGACTGCGAAGCATCTCTGTTGCCGTCATGCGAATTGCGCAGGTCAGCCAATGGCCATGGTCTTTCGTTTTGGCTGTTCAAACGCCTTCACCGTAGGTCAGCGCGCTTGCGCGCGCCAAACCGCGCTCGCAAGCGAGCTGGCCTACATTTACGCGGCCAAAACGAA
>JBKJRG010000121.1:0-5605 GCA_046594805.1 Opitutaceae bacterium
AGGAACGTGCTGTCCATGCTGGCACAATGCTGAAAATCCAGGACGAAGTGCGTTTTGCCGCGGCGCAACATCTCTCCGATGAAGTCCCTCAGGCAGGCGCTGTTCTGGAAGCTGGCTCGCCCTTCGACGCGGACGACCACCGGGTCGGAGTAGGCGTCGACCAGGAAAACCGGTTTGCTGGCAGGATCGGGCATCAGTAAAAAATAGTCGGCCGCTGCGACCGAGGCGGAACAGTCGCCGGATTATCGGACACCGCAAGCGCCGCGCCGGACTTTGTCTGGTCCGGTTCCGTTTCCGCGTGCTGCACCATGACCTGCGGTCGGCAGAATGGATTTTTCACTGGGGGAAAGCCGAGCCAGCACCCGGTCAGTTGCGCGCGATGATCTGCCGGAGGACGTAGGGCAGGATGCCGCCATGCTGATAGTAATCGATCTCGATCGGAGTATCGATCCGGCAGCGGACGAGAACCATTTCGGTGATGCCGTTGGTGCGCGTGATCCGCAACGTGAGGTCCTGCTGCGGTTTCATCGCCGCGGTCAGCCCCACTACGTCGTACGTTTCGGTGCCATCGAGTTTGAGCGTCTGCGCGGTCGTGCCCTCCTTGAACTGGAGGGGCAGGACGCCCATCCCGACGAGATTGGAGCGGTGTATGCGCTCGAAACTTTGCGCAACGACCACCTTGACCCCGAGGAGATTGGTCCCCTTGGCCGCCCAGTCCCGCGAGGATCCGGTGCCGTACTCCTGGCCCGCGATCACGATTAGCGGCGTCTTGGCCGCGATGTGCCGCTCGGCCGCCTCGTAAATCGACACTTTTTCCCCCGTCGGCTGATAAATGGTATTCCCGCCCTCTTCCCCCCCGAGCATGAGGTTCTTGATCCGCACATTCGCAAAGGTGCCGCGCACCATGACGCGATCGTTGCCGCGCCGGGATCCGTAGGAATTGAACTCCTCGAAGGGCACGCCGTTTTCGATCAGGTAGCGGCCCGCCGGAGACGACTTCTTGATCGCCCCTGCCGGTGAGATGTGATCGGTTGTCACCGAATCGCCAAAAATCCCCAGCGCCCGCGCGCCCGTGATGGCGTCGATGGTGCCCGGGGACATCGAGAAGTTCGCGAAAAACGACGGCTCCTGGATGTAGGTCGACTTCACGTCGAACTGGTAGACGTTGCCCGTGGTCGATGGGATCTCGTTCCACTTGGGGTTCTGCGCGGCGAAATTGGCGTAGAGTCCGCGGAACACCTCGGGCTTCAACGCCGCCTGCAATTGGTCCCGGACTTCCTTCAACGTCGGCCAGATGTCCTTCAGGTACACCTCACGGCCGTCTCGATCGAAACCGAGGGGCTCCTGCGACATGTCGATGTCCACCCGCCCAGCCAGCGCAAACGCCACCACCAACGGCGGCGACATCAGGAAATTCGCCTTGATGTTCTGGTGCACCCGCGCCTCGAAATTGCGGTTGCCCGAAAGGACCGATGCCGCGACGAGGTCGTTTTTGATCACCGCCTCTTCGATGGCGGGGTGCAACGGACCGGAATTGCCAATACAGGTCGTGCAACCATAGCCCACCGTCTGGAAGCCCAGCTGGTCGAGGTAGGGCTGCAGTCCGGTCTTGTTGAGATAATCGGTCACCACGCGCGAGCCGGGAGCGAGCGAGGACTTCACCATCGGGCTGACCCGGAGGCCGCGCTCCACCGCTTTCTTCGCCAGTAGCCCGGCGGCGAGCATCACGCTGGGATTGGAAGTGTTGGTGCAACTGGTGATGGCCGCGATCAGCACGCTCCCGTGCGCGATCTCGCCGTCGATGCGCTTCGCCTTTACCGACACCGGATCGGGCGTTGGCCGGTTATTCGCCATTTCGCGCTCGGTCGTGATGCTCGTATCTTTCGCGGCCGAGGCTTCGATGGTGACCGGCTTCTGGCTGCCACCACCGCTCAGCGGATTTGTCCATCCCGCTCCCTCGACGCGGAAGGTCTTGAGCAACTCCGACGCGTCCTTGCCAAATCCATTTTCGTTCACGGGCTTGCCGAAAGCCGTGAGGAACTCCTGCCCGAGTTTCGGCAGCTCGATCCGATCCTGCGGCCGCTTCGGGCCGGCCACACTCGGGGCCACGGCCGTCAGGTCCAACTCGAGATCCTGGGAATAATCGATCTCGCCGCGCTGCGGGATGCCCCACAGCCCCTGGGCCTTATAATACGCCTCGTAGAGCGCGACATGTTTCTCGTCGCGTCCGGTGGCCCGCAGGTAATTGGTGCACTCCGCATCGATGGGAAAGAAGCCCATTGTGGCGCCGTATTCCGGGGCCATGTTCGCAATCGTGGCGCGATCCACCACCGGCAGCGCTTGGGCGCCGGGGCCGTAGAACTCGACAAATTTGCCGACGACCTTCGCCTTGCGCAGCATCTGGGTGACGGTCAGGGCCAGATCGGTGGCGGTGACGCCCTCGCGCAGGGCCCCGGTCAGGTAGACGCCGACCACGTCCGGGGTCAGGAAATAAACCGGCTGGCCGAGCATCCCGGCCTCGGCCTCGATGCCGCCGACGCCCCAGCCAACGATCCCGAGCCCGTTGATCATCGTGGTGTGCGAATCGGTGCCGACCAGCGTGTCGGGATAACACACGCCGTGCGCATCAGTGAGCACGCCCTTCGCCAGAAACTCCAGGTTCACCTGGTGCACGATGCCGATGCCGGGCGGCACGACCTTGAAGGTATCGAAGGCCTGCATGCCCCACTTGAGAAACTGGTAGCGCTCGCGATTCCGCGTGAACTCGAGCTCGAGGTTTTTCTTGAGCGCATCCGCCGTGCCGGAGAAATCCACCTGCACCGAATGGTCGACCACGAGATCGACCGGCACCAATGGTTCGATGATCTTCGGATCCTTCTTCATCCGCGCCACGGCGGACCGCATCGCCGCGAGATCGACCAGCAGCGGCACGCCGGTGAAATCCTGCAGCACAATCCGGGCGACCACGAAGGGAATCTCCTCCGTGCGGGCCGCCTTCGGCTGCCAGGAAGCCAGATCCCGAATCGCCCCGTCCGCCACCCGCTTGCCATCGCAATTGCGCAGCAGCGACTCGAGCACCAGCCGGATCGAGATCGGCAGGCGCGAAACCTTGAAGCCGGAGGACCCGAGGGTGGGCAGCGAGTAGAACTTGTGCGCCGTGCCGTTCACGGTGAACGACTGCAGCGTGTTGAACGGATTCGGGTGACTGGTCGGAAGACTCATGGGATTCGGAAATGGGTGGCGCCGTTTGGCGCGGCGCAAAAACACTGTAGGGGCGGCGCTTGACGCCGCCCACGGGCGCCGGCAAGCGCCGCCCCTACTTATTTTGCCAGCGCCGCCTTGATCGCGCCGAAGTTCGGCAGGTCCTTGGGCGTCGGGGTTTGCTCGGCGTATTTGACCACGCCGTCCTTCCCGATCACGAACGCTGCGCGCGCGGAGGTGTCGCCAATCCCGGCCAGCATCGGGAAGACCACGTCATAGGCCTTGGTGGTGGTCTTGTTCAAATCGGACAGGAGGGTCACGCCAATCTTGTTCTGCTTGGCCCAGGCTTCCTGCGAGAACGCATTGTCGACGCTGATGGCGTAGACCTGCGCGCCGAGCTTTTCGTACTCGGCCAGCCCGCTGGTCTGGTCGCACATTTCCGTGGTGCAGACGCCGGTGAAAGCGGCAGGGAAAAACAACAGGACGGTCTGCTTCTGGCCGAAGCTTTCGCTCAACTTGACGTCTTTGAGGCCGTCGGCGGCTTTGGTCTTGAGGGTGAAGTCTGGGGCTTTGGAGCCAACGGCGATGGGCATGGGAGTTGAAGTACGAGGTTGAGCCTTCCCGCGCGACCTTCGCCGGAAAGAGAAAGGCGAAGTTGGGGAGGCGCCTCGCCCGCCGCAAACCGTTTTTCTCGATAACAGGCGGGTTTCTATTTTCGTCTGCCGTGTCATTAGAGATCCTCGTCGCGACTGAGGAGTGGCTGCGGCTTCCCGCCGAAGATCCGCACCATCGGCTGGAAGCCGATGCCACTCCAGAAACACTCTTGCGCGCTCCGGTGCCCGCCGCGTTACTCGTCGGTCCAGCCATGAACATCCTCGACGACCTCCGCTGGCGCGGGCTTCTCGCCGATTGCACCGACCTTGACGCCTTGGGCGCGCGCATCGCCCAGGGACCGCTCACCCTGTATTGCGGCTTCGACCCGACCGCCGATTCGCTCCATGTGGGCAACCTGGTCCCCCTGCTGGCCCTCCGGCGGTTCCAGTTGCAGGGCCATCATCCGATCGTGCTGGCCGGCGGCGCCACGGGAATGGTTGGGGATCCTTCCGGCAAATCCGCGGAACGTAATCTGCAAACGCTGGATCAGGTGAACTTCAACATCGCCAGCATCAAGACGCAGCTTACCCAGTTCCTCGACTTCACCACCGGAGTCAACCCGGCGCGGCTCGTTAACAACCACGACTGGACTGCGCCCCTCTCGATGCTCGAGTTCCTCCGCGACGTCGGAAAGCACATCACGGTCAACTCGATGATCGCCAAGGATTCGGTGCGCTCGCGCATGGAGGACCGCGACAGCGGCATCAGCTACACGGAGTTCAGCTACATGCTGCTGCAGGGTTTCGATTTTTGTCACCTCCGCCAGGCCTACCACTGCGAGCTGCAGATCGGCGCCACCGATCAGTGGGGCAATATCACGGTGGGGACCGAGCTGACGCGCAAGAAACTCGGCGACACGGTTTGGGGGCTCGTCTTTCCGCTGCTCACCAAGGCCGACGGAACCAAGTACGGCAAAACCGCGATGGGCACGGTCTGGCTCGATCCGAAGCGCACATCCCCCTACCGCTTCTACCAGTTCTTCGTGAACGCGGAGGATGCCGATGTCATCAAGCTCCTGAAAACACTCACCTTCCTGCCGGCGGAGGAAATTGCGGCGCTCGAGGCCGAATCAAAAACCAATCCCGGGGCGCGCGTCGCGCAAAAGCGGCTCGCGAAGGAAATGACCGCGCTGGTTCACGGCCCGGATCGCCTGGCGGGCGCGCTCAAGGCCAGCGAAGTGCTTTTCGGGGGATCGATCGACGGCTTGTCCGCCGAGGATTTCCAGGACGTCGTCGCCGAGGCGCCGAACCAGGAACTCGAACGAACGAAACTGGAAGGCGCCGGCTCGCCCTTGATCGACTTGCTGGTGCACAGCGGGCTGTCGCCCTCGAAAGGCCAGGCCCGCAAGGATGTCGAAGGCGGCGGAATCTACGTGAACAATATCCGCGTCGGCGAAGTCTCGCGCGTGGTGACCATGGGCGATTTGCTGTTCGGCAATTACGTCCTCCTCCGGAAAGGCAAACGGACGTATGCGGTGTTGAAGGCAAGTCAGTGACTCGTCCCGTTACTCGGGTCACCGGGCCTCAGGACGTCCCTCCGCCAGAAACGCGATCAGGTCCGCCATCGCCTGCTCATTGACCGCGGCCTCGAGGCCTTCCGGCATCAGCGAGCGGCCGGTGCTGGCGAGGGTCCGAAGCTCCGTGCGCAGCACGACCTGCTCGGCGCCGTCCAGCCCGAGGAAAGTCACGCTGTTGCCCGTCTCGGCGGCCAGCATGCCAGCGAGCGTTCGTCCGTCCTGCGTGGTCGCCGT
>JBKJRG010000186.1:0-5027 GCA_046594805.1 Opitutaceae bacterium
GGTGGAGGGCGTGGCGGTGGCCTCGGCCGGGGAGCTGGCGTCGGTCGATGGCATTGGCGATGCCACCGCCACCCGCATGCGCTGGGCGCTCGAGGAGTCGCCCGGGTTTTACAAGGTTTAGGTTTTCGCGCGGCGCGAAAACCTTACTCCGCGACCTTTAAGTCCGCGATGTTCCAGCGGCGTTTCCTGGTCTCGGCGGCGACGTCGTTGAAAGCGTTGATTTCCGCCTCGGAGAACAGCAGGCCGCCGTTTTTGGCGCAGCGCTGGGCGGCTTGCGCCTCGAGCTGGCCGGGGAGCATGCAACTCTCGTTGCCGTGGCCGAGGATGTCCTCGATGATCGCCTTGACGTTTTGCTGCTGGTTGCGGCCCTTGGCGAAAGCGCCGGCGCTCATCGCCTCCGGTTTCCAAACCTGGAAGAAGAACGTGCAGGTGCCCTTGTCGCCTTCTGCCTGGTCCCAGCGATTGCGGATGGTCGGCAGGGAGCCGCCGATGAATCCGCTGAGAATTTCGTTCATCAGCGCGAGGCCGTAGCCCTTGTGGGCGCCGAACGGGATGAGGAATTTCGCCTTGGCGGGATCGGTGGTGGGCTGGCCGTTTTCGTCGACGGCGGCATTGGGCGGAAGTGGTTTGCCCTCGCGCAGGAGTTGCTGGACGCGGCCCATCGCGACCACGGAGGTCGCCCAGTCGATCACGATCGGGTAGCCAATGGCCTCGGTGGTCGGGAAACCCCAGGAATGCGGGTTGGTGCCGAGGGTGGGAAACTTGCCCCCGAATGGGACCACCTCGGCGAGGGCCGCGGTACAGTTGGTGTAGGCGATGTAGCCGCGCTTGGCGGCATCCATCACGTAACCGCCGCCCCAAAGGTAGTGAAAGGCGTTATCGACCGACACCATGCCGACGCCGTATTTGTCGGCCAGCTTGATGGCGGCCTCGATCGCAGCATAGCCGGTGGCCTGGCCGAGTTTGCGATTCGCATTCCAGACCTGCGCGGCGCGATAGGGCACCTTGAGTTTCTCGATCTTCGCCTTGGGCTTGCAGCCTTGCGCGCCGGAACCCAGCAGGTGATCGAGATGGAGCGCCTTGAGCGCGTTGTGAGTGCGGATGCCATGGCGCGTGGCTTCGGCGCAGAAGCGCGCGCCGGCGGCGGCCTCCTGGCCGGAATAACCGCGCTTCTTGTACGCGGCTTCGACCAGGGCGTTGTGCTGTTCCTCGGGAACGACGTAGAAAATTTCGGACATGAAAAAACAGGTTTACAGAAGTTAACGAAGGAAACGAAGAACCAGGAGTCTTTGTTCCCTTCGTTTCCTTTTGTGAATGGATTCGCGGCTTAAACGACTTTTTTCACCGGCACCTCGGGATTGATTTGAGCGAGGGGCTTTTCTCCCTTCATGGCGAGGATGAGGTTGGTGACGGCGGCCACGGCTTGGCGCTGGACGCTTTCGGCGGTGCGGGAGCCGATGTGGGGCGTGACGATGGCGTTCGGCAGCTTGAGCAGAGGGTGGTCTGGCTTCGGCGGCTCTTCGTCGAGGACATCGGTGCCGTAGCCACCCACCTGACCGGACTTGAGGGCTTCGACCATGTCAGCCGTGTGCACGATCTCGCCGCGGGCGCAGTTCAGGATGAGCACGCCCTTTTTCATCTTGGGAAACGACTTTGCGCTGATCAGGTCGCGCGTCTCCGGCGTGAGGTTCGTGTGGACAGAGATGTAGTCCGAGGCCGCGTAGATCTCGTCGAGCGTCGCGGCGCGCTTCACGTCATTGGCCGCGGCGAATTTTTCGTCCCAGTAAACATCGTAGCCGATCGCCTTCATGCCGAAGGCGCGCGCGCGGATGGCAACTTCCTTGCCGATCCGGCCGAGGCCGATGATGCCGATGGTCTTCTCGAGCAGTTCGTGGCCGGTCTTGCGCTTCCAGCCGCCGGAGCGCGTCGAGTCGGTGTGGAAAAGGAAGTTCTTCTCGAGCGCGAGCAGGAGGAGAAAGGTGTGCTCGGCGACCGTGGTGTGATTCACGCCCGGGGTGAAGAGGAGCGGGATGCCGAACTCGGTGCACGACTTCACGTCAATCTTGTCGACCCCGATGCCGTACTTGGAAAGCACCTTCAACTTCGGCCGCGCCTTCTCCAGGACCTTCCGCGTGATCAGGTCATCGCCGCAGATGTAGCCGTCGACTTCGCCGACGGCGGCGAGGGTGTCGGCCTCGTTGAGCGGCCCCCGGGCCTTGATGACCTCCCAGCCGGTGTCGGCCAGGAGCTTGTGATGCTCGCCCGGCGTGTCTTGGAACGACGTGGTCGTAAGGAGGATTTTGGTCATGGCGAAAGGAAGGGGAATTTCAAACCCGCCACGGCGAAAATGGAAGCGAAAGTTTGCGCAGGACAGAGGCGCATAAGTTGAAGCAGGAAGCCAGGAATCCAGGAACGAACCGAGAGCGGCGCAACCCGAAGGATTCGGAGGCTGCTTGCAGGAGATTGGCTTGACGGTTCACATTCGGGTCGCCTGCACGCAGGCCCTTCCATGAAGCACTTTGCCGCTGCCACGAGTTTGTTGAAGCGCCGACTCGGCGCGGGGATCGTCTTGATGGACGATGCTTCACTCGCGGCGGCCTCGTTCGACAGCGCCAAGATCCCGTTCCGGCCCGAGGCGGTGATCCACGTGCAGCGCGAGACCGACGTCGGCGTGGTCCTGGCACTCGCAAACAAAAATCGCGTGCCAGTCACCACCCGTGGCCGGGGCACGACCCTCACCGGCGCGGCCACGCCGGTTCGAGGTGGCTGGGTCCTGGACATGCTGGCGCTGGACAAAATCGCGATCGACAGCGAGGCGGGGATGGCGCGCGTCGGCGCGGGCGCGAAAGTCGCCGACATCCAGCGCGCGGCCGAGGCCAAAGGCTGGTTTTATCCGCCAGACCCTTCCTCGAAGGAATACTGCACCATCGGCGGCAACATCGCGTGCAATGCCGGCGGCATGCACGGCGGAAAGTACGGCGTCACGCGGGATTTTGTCGTGGCGTTGCGCGGCTTCCTGCCGACCGGCGAGTTCGTGGAGTGGGGGACGGCCACGAAAAAATTCTCGGCCGGCTTCAACATGCGCGATCTGTGGATTGGCAGCGAAGGGATGCTCGGCGTTGTGACCGGGGCGGTGTTGAAATTGATCCCCCAGCCGGCCGAGCGCTGGACTGTGCTGACCTCATTCACCAGCGAAACGGACGCGCTCAAGGCGGCGCTGGCCTTGTTCCGCGAGCGCGTCCAACCGGCGATCTGCGAATTCCTTGATCGCGACAGCGTGCTTTGTGCCGAGCGAGCCACCCTTCGACAGAGCTCAGGGCAGACCGGGGAGATCTTTCCCGGGCAAACTGGGAGACCCATAATCCTGCTTGAGCTCGCCGGGTCCAAGGCCGAGGTGCGCGAACAACGGGGCGTCGTGCAAAAATGGGCGGGGCAGCACGCGACCGCGTTTCGCGCCGCGCGGAGCCGCGCTGAAGCAGAGCAACTCTGGGCCGTGCGGCGCAAGTGCTCGGGCGCCATGTTCGAACTCGGCGACGCCAAGCTGAACGAGGACATCGTGGTGCCGATGCGAAATTACGTAAAGTTCGCCCGGTTTCTCGAGCGCCTGAAACGCGAGTCCGGCTTGAGCATCCCGACCTTCGGCCACCTCGCCGACGGGAATCTCCACGTGAACATCATGTATCACAAGGCCGTCCCGGCGGAGTGCCGGATGGCGGAGAAAACCGTGAAGCGGTTGATGGAAACGGTCGTGGCGCTCGGCGGCGCCATTTCCGGTGAACATGGCATTGGGCTGGCCAAGTCGCCCTTCCTGCGGATCCAGCATTCACCCGCGCAAGTGCGGGCCATGCAGGCCGTCAAGACCGCCCTCGATCCGCGCGGGGTATTGAACCCGGGAAAAATGTTCGAGGTCTTCGAAGTCTGGAAGCACGCGCGGCTGGAGGTGCGGCTGCCGTGGGATCACAAATGAGGTTCCGCTGGGGTGTCGGAAGGAAAAGCGGTGTTTGGAGTTCGGAGTTTGGGGTTTGGAGTTAAGGACCAGTGCGGTTCGCGCAGCCGCTGCGTTGGTCATCAACTCGAAACTTTGTCCGCGCCGCGCTACTGCAGCGCCGCCTGTGCGTCGCTCCAGGCGGCGTTAAGGTCGTCGATCGTCTGCACCCAGGCCGCCTTTTGCACGTTGAGCTGGGCGCGATCCAGCGCGGCCTGCGAAAGGGAAATCTCGCGGGCATTGCCGCCGACGATGAGGGCGTCACCCAGCGCGGTTTCGGCGAGCGACTGGGCCGCGCGCATCAATCCGTCACGGGCTTTTGCCGCTTCCGCTGCGGACGGATCGCGGCTGGCGGCGACATAGGAGAGTTCCTGCACCGCTTCCGCGAGCAGCTCGAACACCGCCGGCCCGCCGTCGGACTGCAGGCGATTGTGCCCATTCCAAAACCCCCGCGGCAGCGCGAACGAGAGCAAGGTAGCCGCATCGTTCAGCGCCAGGCCGACTGCGCGTTCGTTGCTGTGCATGGCGCGGAGTACCGCCACCGCGTCCGCAATGGTGCCGTAGGCTGAATTGGTGAAACGGATTGCGGGCTTGTGCGGCGTCCATCCGGTGTCGCGCCGGAAGCGATTCACGCCGGCGCTTCCCCCGTCGGCATAGGCGGCCGCAATCGCCGTGTGCCAGTAGACAGCGTCCGATTCCACGTCGGTGCCGGGCGCAGGCGGCTCGTGTGCGACGACGAAACCCAGTTTGTCGTACGGTCCAGGCACGCCCACCGGGGCCGGGCCGTGGTGCTGGGTGTTGAACGACACGCCGAAGATGACTTCGTCGGGCAGGATCAGACCGAGCGCGCCGAGATCGAAGGTGAGGTTGAACGCCCGGCCGGCGTAATACTGGCCGTCCGGCGCGCGCCAGGGTCGCAGCGGGGAAGTCGAGGCCGGATCCGGCTCCGGCCGCCACGGGATGAGAAACGCGTGAGGGAGGGCGGCCAGGACAGCGCCGGGTGCGGGCGCGGCGCCGCTGCGATCGACGGCGTAGAGTTTCA
>JBKJRG010000200.1:0-4705 GCA_046594805.1 Opitutaceae bacterium
GCCGGCGCCATGAGCATCGAGCGGTGTTCGTTTCCGTATTTCATCCGTACCGCCAAACGCCGTCGGTGCGGAGGGTCGAATTCCTCGAAAACGACGGCCTGCTCGTACACGGCGCAGACCGCCCTGACCGGTGGACGGCCGAACAGTTGGCGGGCAGCAGTTAGTCGGCTCGACCCCACCGTTCGCAACTGCCGCAATCCCCCTCGACCCCATGCCCGTGCCTCTCATCCAGAAACTTCGCTCGAACGCGTGGCTGGTGGTTGGTTTGCTGTGGGTGGCGGGCTGCCTGAATTATTTGGATCGATTGATGATCACCACCATGCGTGGCTCGATCAAGGACGCCATCCCGATGACCGAGGCCCAATTTGGCCTGCTCACGTCGGTGGTCCTGCTGGTCTATGGTCTTTGCAGTCCGCTCGCCGGATTCCTGGCGGATCGCTTTAGCCGCAGCACCGTTATCATCGGCAGCCTGTTTGCGTGGTCGGCCGTCACTTTCCTGACCGCGTACGCCAGGACCTATGATCAACTGCTCGCTCTGCGCGCCCTCCTGGCGTTGAGCCAGGTAATCGCCGTGCCCGCCTCGGTTGCACTCGTCGTGGAATACCATCGCGGCGCCACGCGTTCGCTGGCGTCGGGCTTGCTGCTCAGCGGTTTCATGGCTGGTGCCGCCTTGAGCGGCCTCGGTGGCTGGCTCGCGGCTGGGCCGGGCTGGCATTTTCCGCACCAGGCCTTTGGCCTGATCGGCATTGGCTTTGCGATCTTCCTGATGTTCCTGCTGCGCGATCCACCGGCGTTGGAAAGCCAGACGGCGACCGGGGAAACGGCGGTGCCGGCCGTCCGCCTCGGCGAGGCTTTTCGCGTCCTTTTTTCCAATCGCGGATACCTCCTGATTCTCACGTACAATTGTGTGCTCGGGGTGGTGGGTTGGTCGGTGATCGGGTGGATGCCCACCTACATGAAGGAGCAGTTCAATCTCTCCCAGGGTGAAGCCGGCATGTCCACGACCCTCTATCTCAACATCGCGGCGTTGGTCGGCTTGCTCATTGGCGGGAAATGGGCCGATCGCTGGAGCCGCACCAACGAGCGGGCCCGCCTTCTCGTTCCCATGATCGGCCTTTGCCTCGCGGCGCCGGCCGTGCTCCTGCTCACCAATGCACCCACGCTCGCGCTAGCCCTGACCGGGTTGGTGATCTACGGCATGACCCGCTATTTCGCGGACGCGAACATGATGCCGATCCTCTGCCTGTTGGTTGATGCGCGCTATCGGGCCACGAGCTGGGGCGTCGCAAGCTTGTTTAGCACCATGGTGGGCGGAGCCGGGATATATGCGGGAGGTCTCTTGCGCGACGCCCAGATCAACATCAGCCGGATCTTTCAGTTTGCGGCCATCAACCTGCTCGTTTCCGCCTTGCTCATGTTTTTCATCTACCGACGTCAGGGGCGATCGGCATCCAATCCGTGAAGTCCAAGAGCAGCCCCACCCCCGCCGAATTACGGGAGCGGATGTCCGGCCCGATCCCGTCCCTGAAAACGCCATTCAATGAGGATGGCAGCATCGATTTCAATGGGCTGAGAAAACTGATCGATTTCAATATCGCCGCCGGGGCCAGGACACTGATGTTGACCGCCGGCGACAGCCACTATGTGGCGCTGACCGAAAGGGAGATCGCCGAGGTAACCCGGGTGACGGTCGAGCACACGGCGGGCCGTGCCCTGGTCATCGCCGCCGATCGTTACTACCATACGACCCAGGCGGTCGAATTCGCTCACTTCGCCAAAAACGCCGGTGCGGACGTGCTGATGGTCATGCCCCCCGATTGGGGCGGTTCCAGCACGCCGCAATCCTTCGCGGAACATTACAGGGCGGTCGCCCAGGTCATGCCGGTGATGATCGTCTCGAATGTTTTCATTTCCCGTGGTCAGAAATTCGGCCTGGAGACACTGCGGTTGGTGCGGGACACGGTGGAAAACGTCGTAGCGATCAAAGACGACATGTGCGGCGAATTCGCCCGCAAGATGTCGCTGCTCGTCCATGACCGCTGGGCCGTGGTTTCCGGCGGCCAGAAACAGAATCACCTCAACAATCATCCCTACGGTTGTGATGGCTACCTTTCCACGTTCCTCTCGCTGCAACCCGCCATTGCCCACGCCTACTGGGCGGCAATTTCAGCCAACAACATGGCGGACGTCCGGCGGATCATCCGTGATTACGACAATCCATTTTTCGAACTCGTGATGGGCCTGCCCGGAGGATTCAACGCGGGCATCCAAGCCGCGCTTGAATTGAAAAACATCGCGAAGCGCTGGCGCCGGAAGCCGTACCACAGCCTGACCGATCCGGAGCTGGAGATGCTCGCCGACGGTTTGAAGAAACTGGGCCTGCTGGAGTAATCGTCCTTGGACCCCGAACTCTGTTTGGACATCCCTCATTTACTTGTTCGCTCCTGAAATACGTCATCCCCGTGCCTGGTTGATCGTGGGCCTGGTCTGGGGGGCGGCGTGCCTGAATTACTTGGATCGCCTCATGGCCACGACGATGAGGGGCTCGATCAAGGAGGCGATCCCGATGACCGAGGCGCAATTTGGGCTGCTCACCTCGGTGTTCCTTCTGGTCTACGCGGTTTCAAGTCCATTCGCCGGCTATTTTGCGGATCGGTTTAATCGCAGCCACGTCATCATCGGCAGCGTGTTCTTCTGGTCCGTAGTCACCGCTCTGACGGCCTATGTCCGGACCTACGAGGAACTGCTCGCCACCCGGGTGCTGATGGGTTTGAGCCAAGCCGCGTGCATGCCTGCATCGGTGGCCTTGATCGTGGACTATCATCGCGGCCCGACGCGCTCGCTGGCCTCGGGCTTGCTCTTGAGCGGGGCCATGGCCGGGGGCGCCTTGAGCGGCCTCGGTGGGCGGCTCGCGGAAGGCCATGGCTGGGCATATGCGTTCAAGGTTTTCGGCCTGATGGGCGTGGGCTACTCAATCCTGCTGCTCGTATTGCTGCGGGATCCTCCGGCCCCCGAGGCCACCGCGGCGACGCCAGAGTCATCCGCCCCGGCTGTCCGCCTCGGAGAGGCGTTCAGGCACTTGTTTTCCAATCGCGGCTACCTCGTCATGCTGGCCTACGCGTGCGTGGTGGGCGTGGTCAGCTGGTCGGTGGTCGGCTGGATGCCCACGTTCATCAAGGAACGGTTCACGCTCTCCCAGGGATCGGCCGGACTATATACCACGATCTATCTCAACGTTTCGGGGCTGGCCGGGATGCTGATCGGCGGGGCGTGGGCCGACCGCTGGAGTCGCACCGAGGGGCGAGCCCGGATCATCGTTCCGATCATCGGCCTGTGTCTGGCAGCGCCGGCCGTGCTGCTGATTGCCAACGCCCCGCTGCTGGCCTTGGCGCTGGGAGGTTTGGTGGGCTATGGGATCGGGCGCCATTTCGTTGACGCCAACACGATGCCGATTTTGTGCCTCGTGGTGGATCCGCGCTATCGGGCCACCAGCTGGGGGCTATCGACTTTCTTTAGCTGCGTGGTGGGGGCGGGCGGAATTTACGCCGGAGGCCTCCTCCGGGATGCCGCCGTGGACATCAGCCGGGTGTTCCAGTTCGCCGCGGCCAACATCGTGGTCGGAGCCCTGCTGCTGTACTCCCTGCGCCGATACGCCCCGGACAGAGCCAAAGAGGCCGAGGGCTGAGGCGACGAAGCGATGGAATATGTCCGCTGGAATCCGCTCGAATGAACTGGCAGTCGGGCCCGCCAGGGTGCGCCGGCCGCCGGCTTTTTCGTTTCGTCGGCCACGGGTCTGGCGACAAATAGTCCGTCCTCAGGCCTCGCCAAAACGCAGCGCGAACAGGTCCGCATCCTGCAGGACGAAGCGCAGCCGCACCGGGCGGCCCTGTAGGGCGGACACGTCAGCTCCGTTCTTCCAGGTCACCTTGCGTTCGAGCGCGTCGCCGTAGATCGGCTGGCTTTCCTCGAGGGTATGGCCCGGGATCGGCCGGCCTTCCTCATTCTGAATCTCGACGCGAATTCCGCCAGCGGCGGAGGAGGAGAAATTCAGCTTCAGGGCAGCACCCGCGAAGCGCAACGGCCGGGTCACCACTTCCCCGCCGGTGAAGGGGGCATAAATCGAAACAAACCCATCCAGCCGAAGCGTGTGACGCCGCAGGGTGCTGCTCTTGCCCGTCCAGTAGCTTTCGACGGCATAAAACGAAAGTTCGTTCGGCGCTCCGCCATCCAGCGCGGAAGGTGTTTCGACGAGGTGCCAGGCCAGGCACTGGTGACCATAATTCCAAGTGCCCTCGCGTTCGATTCCCGGGCGCAGGAACGCTTCTTCCCAACGCTTGAAGCGCACACCGTCCCGGCTCGTCATGAGGACACTGTCGGAAATGGCAGTGCCGTAACGCGGGTTCACGCTGGCGCGAAGCTGTCGGTTCTCCAATTCGGGCAGCGCCCGCACCGAGTCGGTCCAGCCCCGATCCACATAGTGCATGGGGAATCCCACGAAAAGATGCGGTGCGCGGTGGTACGGTTTGATCTGGTTCGTGTAGAGGTGCACCCCGGGCGTGACGCCCGGACCACTCACGTCCTCCGGCGGCCCCCACATTATGAAGTCCTTCGAGGTCGCCGTGCGGATGCCGCGATAGCCGGACACCTTCCACGTGGTTTCGTTGGCCACGCCCTCGCTAAAAAAGCGCCAATAGGCGCGGTATTC
>JBKJRG010000229.1:0-2509 GCA_046594805.1 Opitutaceae bacterium
CTGAAGGTGCGGCGCGAGGAACAGAGTTTCAACAATCGCAGCCGCCGCTGGCGCTATGCGGGCCGCGATGGAGTGCTCAACAGCGGCGACGAAAATCTGGCGCAGTTTCAGGACCTGCATATCGCCTACCGGCCATTTCACGGCGTTTACCCGGCCGGTCCCCTGCCCTCGCCCGACGCGATGCGCACGCACAAGGACCAGAATCCTTCCCTCTGGCAGGAGGATATCGCCTTCGGCAGCCTGGTGCCTCTGACCGGGCGACAGGATCTCTCGGAAACCGTCTCCGCCGGATACCTGCTGGGCAACGTCCGGCTCGATCGCCTGTCCATTCTCGCCGGACTAAGATTCGAGCAAACGAAAGTGGCGGGCGAAGGATCGCTCAACCAAATCACCGCCGCCGAAAAAGCCCGGCGCGCCGCGTTTGCCGGCCCGCTCACCAGCGAGGAAATTGTCCGCCGCAACGTGGCCCAATACGGCACGCGGCGCACCGTCTCGCGCGACTACCAAAACGTGTTTCCGGGGGTGCATTTCAAGTACGAGCCCGTCAATCGCGTGCTCGTCCGCGCGTCCTACGCCACCAGCATCGGGCGACCGGCGTTCACCAATCTCATCCCCAACGACAATATCGATGAGGACAATCGCATCGTCACGGCGAACAACCCGGGATTGCGCCCGCAATATGCGAACAATTTCGACGCCACCGCCGAATATTATTTTGAGCCGGCGGGCCTGCTGTCGTTCGGGGTGTTCCTGAAGGAAATAAAGAACTTCATCTACAACACCTCCGGCCAGTTGATCGGGTCCGGCTCCGGCAACGGCTTCGACGGCCAGTACGCCGGCTACGAACTTCGCTCCAAGGCGAACGGCGGTTTCGCCAGGATCAAAGGTTGGGAAGCCAACTATCAGCAGCGTTTCGCGTTCCTGCCGGGTTGGTGGAATGGCTTCGGGCTCTTCGCCAACTACACCTGGCTCGACACCAAGGGCAACTACGGCGGCACCACCGTCCAGACGACCTCGAGCCTGGCCGGTTTTGTGCCCGCTGCCGGCAACTTCGGAATTTCCTATATCCGCCACAAGATCAATTTCCGCGTGATCTATGGCTACAACGCCGAAGGATTGGCCACCTTCAACGCCTCGGAGAATTTGAAAAGATACAAACTCGCCACGCACCGGATCGACCTCAAGCTCAAGTATGTTTTAACCAGGAACCTCGATCTCTATCTGGACGCGTATAACGTAACGAATGACAAGTTGCGCTACGTTTGGGGCGTGCATGACCGCCCCCAGAATATCCTCGATCGCAACGATCCCCAGATCCACGCCGGCCTCAACGGCCGCTTTTAACCGGCCGCACGTAGAGTCGCTCCCTGCCTCGCCGCACGTTTCCCCTTCCCATGTTTATCCGCCTCACGTTCATCCACTCGCTCGTGCTGGCGGTTTTGGCGGCGGCACCGCTCCCGCGGCCACCGAACATCCTCCTGATCGTGAGTGACGATCAGCGACCCGACACGATTCACGCTCTCGGCAACACCACCATCGACACCCCGCATCTGGATCGGCTCGTCCAGTCCGGCTCGAGTTTCACCCGCGCCATCGCCGCCATCCCGCATTGCGTGCCGAGCCGGGCGGAGATCATGACGGGCGCGTCGGCCTTCACTCACGGTGCTCCGCCTTTTGGACGCGCGATCGATCCGAAGCTCACCCTCTGGGCCGATACCATGCGGCGCGCCGGTTACCACACCTGGTACTCCGGCAAATGGATGAACGACGGCAGCCCGCGGGCGCGAGGTTACGAGGAGACGTCCGGACTCTATTCCTCGGGTGGCGCCGGCGGACGAGAGACGACCCAACTCACCCACCCCATGGCCCACAACGGCCGGCCCGTCACCGGCTACACCGGCTGGACGTTCAAGAGCAACGACGGCAAATCCGAGTTGGAAAAAGGAGTCGGGCTTACGCCCATCACCGACCGGCACATCGCCGACGGTGCCATCGCCCTCCTGCAGCGCCGGCCGGAAAAGCCGTTTTTTCTCCACGTCAATTTCACCGCCCCGCACGACCCGCTGCATCTCCCGCCGGGCTACGAGAAAAAATACGATCCGGCGGCGATGCCGTTACCGCCGAACTTTCGGCGCGAGCATCCCTTCGATCACGGCAATGCCGGTCAGCGCGACGAACTCATGCTGCCGGTCCCGCGCGATCCGCTGGAAGTGAAGGGCGAGATCGCCGCCTACTACGCCGTGATATCACACCTCGACGCGCAGATCGGTCGCCTGCTCGAGGCGCTCCGCGCCGCCGGGCTGGAGCAAAACACCGTGGTAATCTTCACCTCGGATCACGGGCTCGCGCTCGGCAGCCATGGGTTGATGGGCAAACAAAACATGTACGAACACACCATCGGCGTACCGCCGGTCGCGCGGGATGCCGGGCCCCGCCATCACCAGCGGTACGCCGATGGTGTGTTCGTACATGTTTTGTTTGCCCATCAACCCATGGCTGCCGAGCGCGA
>JBKJRG010000372.1:0-7290 GCA_046594805.1 Opitutaceae bacterium
CCGCTCGTAGATGATGCCGTGCTTCGAGTCGTAGAAAGACTCCGGCCGGATCCGGGCCTCGAGACAGCGGGAGACGACATCCGGGCCATCCAGCAGGCAGCACGACAGGAGGTATTCCTCCGCTTCAATGCTGTGCGGGAGGGAGCGACCAATGGCGGCAGTGGCCATGGTGCGCGTCGGAGTGGTGGAGGCTTCTTGAACCATGCGCGAACGAGTCAAAATCGGAACGCACCCTGAGGGCGAACGCAACGGGGACTTACCGCAAAATTGTTCGGGAGGTTGTTCACAAGAAAAAATAGCGCCGGCTTCCAGCCGGCATTGATCCCGGCCGGCTGTAAGCCGGCGCTACTAAAAAGGCCGCGTCCGACGGGCGGACGCGGCCTCCGGAAATCGCAGTGACGCGGATCAGGCGTCCTTGCGCGGTCGGCGTTCCGTGCGCTCGGAGCGCTTCTCGGTCTTGTCGGGCGCCGCGGCCTCGGGCGCGGGCGTGGCTTCAATCGGGTTCTCCGACACGACATCGAAGGGGACTTCCACCGTGACGTCGGCGTGGAGCTTCACCTTGACGGTGTGCTTGCCCAGCGTTTTGACCGGCGTGAAGAGGTGAATCTTCCGCTTGTCGAGCTCGATGCCGGAGGCGGTGAGCTTGTCGTAGATATCCTGCGCGGTGATGGCGCCAAACATCTTGCCGCCTTCGCCGGTCTTCACCGCGAACGCCATGCTCGTCTTCTCGAGCTTCTTGGCCAGTTCCTGCGCGACGTTGACTTCGGACTGCTCGCGCTCGGCGCGGCGCTTCTTCAGCGCGTCGACGTGCTTGCGATTAGAGGCATTGAGCGTCACCGCGATTTTCCGCGGAAGGAGATAATTGCGGGCGTAGCCGGCGCGGACTTTGACTTGATCGCCTTCGCCGCCGAGACCTTCGACGGGTTTGACGAGGAGAACTTCTGTGTTGGCCATGTTGGTATTGAGTTAAGCTGAGTCCGCCGCTGGCGGGATTTTGGTTTTGGGTTTCATGATCCCGCCGCTGCGGGACCGACGGCTTCCCGCGGAGGCGGGACGCCGCTACGTGTAGGGGCGTCGCTTGACGACGCCCGCGGGCGCCGGCGAGCGGCGCCCCTACAAAAATTTAGAACGGCACGTCCTCGTCGAGGTTTTCGGTCGAGGCCGGCTTGGCGCCGCCTGCCGGGCGCGGCGGGGGAGCGTGGCGCTCGGGTGAGGCGGTCTGGTCGATGCCGGGCTCGGTAGTGGCAGCGCCACCGCCGCCCGCCGCGCCCGCCCCGCCGCCACCACCACCGCGGCTATCGCCGAGGAATTGAAATTGTTCGAGCACGACCTTCATCTTGCTCTTCTTTTCCTTCGTATTCTTGTCCTCCCATTGGTCCAGCTTGAGGCGTCCTTCGACGTACAATGGCCGGCCCTTGGTCATGTACTTGGCGATCGTTTCGCCCTGTTTGCCCCATGCCTCGATGTCGACGAAGATGACCTCTTCGCGCGTCTCGCCGGACTCCATCTTGAACTGGCGATTGATCGCCAGGGAAAACTGGCAGATCGGGGTGCCCTTGGGGGTGACGCGCAACTCGGGGTCGCGGGTCAGGTTGCCCATGAGCAGGACTTTGTTGAGCGAGGGCATGGGGTAGGGTGGACCGGGGACGCGTATCAGGCCGACTGGATGAACGTGCGGTAAACGCTGCTGTTCAGCCGCAGCTTCTCGCGCAGGTTGGCCGGCATATCCGCCGGGCCGGAAAAATTGATGTGCACGTAGGTGGCGCCGGTCAGCTTCTTGTCGGTGACGCGGATGAAATCCTTGCGGCCGATGCTCTCGACGGCCGAGACCTCGCCCTTCACGTCGGTAATGACTTTCTTCACGCCTTCGACAATCTGTTCGATGGTCTCTTCCTTGCCCCGGTTATCGAGGATGAAGGTCGCGCGGTAATTGCGGTTGTTCGATTTCATTTTGGATCTCTGCGATTGAGCTGGTTCATGGCCGGCTCGACGCCGCGGTTGAGCAGCAGGTCGATGCCTTCCACATAGTGGTCGAGTTTTTGGGTGACAATAAGGTGTTGTTCGGGAGTGAATTTTCCGAGGACGAAGTCTGGGAGTTCCATCTGCGCGGACTCTTTCGGGCCGATGCCAATCCGGTAGCGCACAAAGCCGTCACCGAAATGCTGGAGGAGATCGGCCACGCCATTATGCCCGCCAGCGCTGCCCGTGGTCGAAACTTTGACGAGGCCGAGGTCGATGTTGAGGTCGTCATAGACGACCGCGACGGCTGCTGGCGGCAGTTTGTGGAAGCGGGCCATCGCACCGACGGCCCGGCTGCTTTCGTTCATGAACGTCAGCGGCTTTAGCAGCCAGCGCGTGAGGCCGACCCCGACATCCCAGCGCGCGATCTCTGCGTCGAACTGCGGCGCCCGTTTCCAGGACAGGCCGTGTTTCTTGGCGAGAGCATCGAGCACCACCCAGCCCAGGTTGTGGCGGGTGGACTCGTATTCGCGGCCCGGATTGCCGAGACCGGCAACGAGCGAGAGGAACATGACTCAAAGAACATTCGCCTGGGTCCGCCGCGATGAAGCGGCGGAGTGGCGCGGAAAAAACGACGCTTACTTCTTGGCGGGAGCAGCGGGCTTCGCACCGCCAGCAGGCGTGGCACCGGGCTTCGCACCCGCGGCGGGAGCGGCACCGGGCTTGGCCCCAGCGGCGGGAGCACCGGCCTTGGCATCGCCGGCAGCGGGAACAGCGGCACCATCGGCGGGAGCAGCCCCGGCGGCACCAGCGGCGGCAGGAGTGCCATCGCCAGCGGCAGGCGTCGCGGCGACGACTTCCTGGACGATTTCCGCGACGGGTTCGACGACCGAGACGATCGGCTGGCCCTTCGGATCGAGAAACTCGACGCCGGGGACGGGCTTGAGGCCGCCCACTTTGAAAGTTTCTCCGACCTTCAGCTCCGTCACGTCCACGGTGATGGCTTCCGGGAGATCCTTCGGCAGCACGCGAATGCGCAAGGTGTGGGCATTCATTTCCAACACGCCGCTCTGGTTCTTCACGCCGAACGACTCGCCGGTGGTGTGCACCGGCACGCGGATTTCAAATTTTTCGTCAGCCTTGACCTCCTGCAAATCGACATGGAGGTACTTGTCCGTGATGGGGTCACGCTGGACTTCCTGAAGGAAGGAGAGCGCCTTGTCCGTCTTGTCGCCCCGCTCGAGCTCGATGAGCACGGCGCGGTCGCCCACGGATTTCAGCAGCCGGATGAATTCCGGTCCTTCGATCGAGAGAGACTCCGGCTTGGTGTGCTTCCCGTAGAGAATCGCGGGAACGCGATTGACCTTGCGGAGACGGCGTGAGGCGCTGCGGCCCGTCTGGGCGCGCGTGGCGACGGCGAGTTTGAACTGTAGGCTCATGGATTTCGTTCCCCCTGTCACCCCGGAATTGGAGGCAGGCGTAGTGGAAAAGAGGGTCAGGTGATACGGTCGGAGGCCCTGAATGCAACCAAAACTTTGGCCCTCGGGCGGCCGGTCTGAAAACCGCTGATTCATGGCGGGTTTAGGTCGCAGGCGGGGTCACGACGCTGACCCTCGTCGATTCGCATGCAACCGCCTCCTGACCCCGGCTGCTCCGCAGCTTCGGAGGATTCATGGTCCGTCGCCGCTCAGTTTTGACATGAACCGTGCCGCCTGCAACTCTTGGCCTATTAAGCCCAAACGCCGCCAAATCCGCCTTACCTTTCCCACTTCAGGCGAAACAGTCCTGGCCGAACTCCTCGATGACGAGGCCCCCGGGGTCTGCCAGCTTGTTTGGGACATGCTGCCGGTCGAAACCAAAGCCATCCACGGCATGTATTCCGGCGCCGAGGTCTTCGCCATCGTGGATCGACCGAAGCCCGCGCCAGCGGAGAACTTAGTCCAATTGCCGCTGCCCGGCGAAATCCTCTACTTCTTTGACCCGGGCACCGGTGGCGTCGGCGCGAAGAAGCCCGTCGGGGAAATAGTGGTCGTCTACGGTCGCGGGGTCACGCTTCGCGCGCACGAAGGCGTGCCGACCCATTGCGCGCTGTGCGCCCGCATTCCGGGCGACTGGAAGTACGATTGGCCGAAATTCGCGCTGGAGTGTCGGAAATCCCGTTGGGAGGGTCCGCAGCTTTTGCGAATCGAGCGGGTGGAGGTCTAGGGGTTCGAAGTAGCGCCGGCATCCTGCCGGCTTGGCTTTTCCGGAGCTGGCGGAAAGCCGGCGCTACTCAATCAGGCTTTCACGCGGTACCGCTCCACCTTCTCGTCATCCAATTCAACCCCGAGCCCTGGCTGCGCATTCGGCCGGGCCTCGCCCGCGCGAATGGGCAGCGCCTGCCGCACGATATCATCCTCATAGAAGAGCGGCCCGATGATGTCGCAGGGAAACTCTTTCGCCGCGATCCCGCGCGTAGCAATCGCGAGGTGCACCATCGCCGCGCTGCCGACCCCGAGCTCCAGGTTGCTGCCCACCGTACATTTCAAACCGGCGGAGGCGGCGAACTCCGCGATTTTCCGCGCCGGCCCGATTCCGCCCGCCTTGCCGACATAAATGGATAACACATCGGCGGCCTGCAGCGCCGCCAGCGTTTTGGCATCCTGCAACGAGTAGACGCTTTCGTCCGCCACCAGGGGCACGCGCATATTTTTGCGCAGCTTCGCCATCGCCACCAACTCCTCGGGTGGCAGCGGTTGCTCGACAAAGCCCAGGTTAAGCTCGCACAGCGCGGGGATGATTTTTTCCGCATCCGCCGCGCTCCAGCCGCCGTTCGCGTCGACGCCGAGCTTGATGCCGGCGCCGACTGCCGTCCGCACCGCGTTCACGCGCGCCACGTCGCCCGCCGGCTCAAGGCCAACCTTCACCTTCATCGCCTTGAAACCTTGGGTCAGCGCCCAGCGCGCGATCTCCGCCGCTCGTGCCGGTTCCACGCCCGACACGGACCATTTCGTCGGCACGAATTCGCGCACCTTGCCGCCGAGCAATTCGTAGACCGGCTTGCCCGCCACCTTGCCGGCGATGTCCCACAGTGCCATCTCGACCGCCGCCTTGGTGAAAAAATTCCCGGCGAACGCCAGGCGGAATTTCGCTGTCAGCCGCTCGACGTCGATCGGATTCTCGCCGAGCAATAACGGCTCGAGATAAGTCCGGATCAGATGTGCCCCGGTGACTTGATCTTCGCCGCTCCACCGTGGCGTGCAGGACGCCTCGCCAATGCCGGTGATTCCTTCATCGGTGTGGACCCGCACGAGGAGGAACGGCGAGTCCAGGTGGGCGCCGCCGCGTCCGCTGCGAATCGCCAGCTCGACCTTCAGCGGCACGCGAATCGGGATGGTCTCGAGGCGCGTGATTTTCATCGGGGCGGCAGGCCATGCCCTTGGGTCACCACTGCCCGAACGCGTCCACGAATTTCGTCACGTCCTGCACAATGCCGGCCAGGAATTTCCGGCCCTTTTCCGCCGTGGCGATGGTGGGATCGCCAATGGTGCCCGTTTTCGAGACCTCGTGGAACTCGTTCACAAAATACA
This sequence comes from Opitutaceae bacterium, assembly GCA_046594805.1. Taxonomy (GTDB): domain Bacteria; phylum Verrucomicrobiota; class Verrucomicrobiia; order Opitutales; family Opitutaceae; genus ER46. The sequence continues at coordinate 5,529 of JBKJRG010000372.1, forward strand.
CCGGCCGGGCGTGAAACATGTCGGCCTGGCGATAGACATCCGTGTGCTTCGGCCCATCGCGCCGGGCGAGCCGCATCTTCACCCGCGTGGGGTGCAGGTGCAGCATGAGCGACGTTTCCATTTCGCACGCGTGGCCGATCCCGCCGAGGGGGGATTCGCGCACCGCCTTGATGCTCTGGGCGGCGAGCGACCAGTAGGACGCAAAGACGAACCGCACCTTGGGAAACTCGGTTTTCAATTCGCGCAGCGCCGCGCGCAGCGGGATGTCGTTGCCGCCATGTCCGTTCAGCAGGAAAACCTTTTTCGCTCCCATGCCGACGACGGAGCGCGCCAACTCGAGCACGAGCTGGATGTACGGCGTCTGGCTCACGCTGAGCGTGCCGGGGAAATAGAGGTGATGCGTCGAGTGGCCGGGCCAGAGCGTCGGCAGGCAGAGCACCTGCTTCGGGCGTGCGCGTTCAACGCCGCGCGCCACCGCGGTCACGAGATCGGTGTCGGTGGTCAACGGCAGGTGATGCCCGTGCTGCTCGAACGAGCCCAGCGGCAGCACCACCACCTTGGTTGCCACCTTCAACTTCTTCACTTCCGGCCAGGTCAGGTTTTCGAGGAGCATCGTGAGCGTCGCGGGACGGAGGAAGTTCGAGGTGGAGCGGCTCGACCTCAAGCCGCTTCGTCGGCTGGTTGGAGAACCAAGTGAGCGAAATCCGGTGTAGGGGCGTCGCTGGTCGACGCCGGTGAGGTTAACGGAACTGCCCGGTTGTTTCAGGGCGTCGTCAAGCGACGCCCCTACAGCGATCCATCGGATCAGGCGTTACGGTGCATCTGGGCGAGCGTTTTCCCGATCTCGCTCTGCAGGACCTCCGCCGCGTCCTGGCCGAACGGCGAGTTGTCCACTTCGTACCCGCCCTTCGCCCATTCCTCCGCCGTGGGCAGATAAGCCATCCGGCCATTGGTGTAGCCGCACATGAACGTGACGGGAAAAGGCGACTGCGCTTTGATCGCCAGTCCGATTTCGCAGAACGGCTCGATGTTGCAGCCGACGAGCGCAATGTCGCCGAAGGTGATGAAATGTGTCCGCACGGCCGCATTGGTCCGGCCGCCGAAATCCTCCGCCATGCGCAGTTGAATGTCCGCGCGACGTGCCATGTAGATCGCTTCGGTGGCGGCGGCTTCGTCACGGCTCGCCCGCGCCGCCGCCAGCCGTGCCTTCCAGTGCTCAAGCTGAGTGGCGGCGGCGGTTTTTTCCGGCAGACCGGTGCGCAGCGGCACGGCAATTTCCATGGCGCGTACTTGCAACGGCGAGCCGCGCCACGTGGCAAAGTGTGCGTCGTACATTCCAAGCGGTGCGCCTGAGGGGATCACTTCGCGAAACGTCATGCTCGACGGCACGCTCTTCAGCCCGAGCGCGACTCGCGCGACTTCATGGCCCAGCACGGCGCCGAGCGCGCGGTACACTTTCGGGTCGGACTGGAAACCCTGGACTGGCCCGACGTTTCCCGCCGATCCCTGCAAAAAAACGCACGTGCCGCCCACGGCCGCCTCCACCACGCGCTTCATCGCGCCCGGAAAATCGGGAGTCAGCAGCCGGTTCGCCGGGCCCATGACGGTGGCGTGGCACGCATAATTGACCAACGTGGCCAGCGGCCTGCCGTCCAGGGCGTCCAGTTGCACCACGCTGACCCGGTGATCGCATGGGCCGTCGGCGTTCACCCCGAGAAACCGTTCGCCCGTCGGTCCGATGCAACGGCGGTTGGCATTGATG
>JBKJRG010000645.1:0-7586 GCA_046594805.1 Opitutaceae bacterium
GCCCCCGCTGGATCGGGCCTCAATCGCACCGCCTGGCTGATCTGCTTCATCGCGGCCATTGGGTTCGCGTTCGACATTTACGAACTGCTGATGCTGCCGCTCATCATCAAGCCGGCGCTCGCTGCATTGAGTGCTCCGCTCGTCGAGGGGCTCGTCACGGGCGGAATGGAACGGGCCCGGGCCGCTGCGCTCTGGTCTCCGGGCGGGGAAGAATATGTCCGGTGGGCGCGCACCTTGTTCTTCGTGCCGGCGCTGGCAGGCGGCGTGTTCGGCCTCCTCGGCGGCTACCTAACCGATTTGCTCGGGCGCCGACGAGTGCTGACGTACAGCATCCTGCTCTATGCCTTTGCGGCCTGCGCCGCCGGTTTCGCCACCTCGCTCCCGCAACTGCTATTCTTCCGCTGTCTGGTCTTTATAGGCGTCTGCGTCGAGTTTGTCGCGGCGGTCGCCTGGCTCGCGGAAATTTTCACCGTGCCGCGGCAGCGCGAGAAGGTCTTGGGCTACACCCAGGCGTTTTCCTCGCTGGGCGGGTTGCTGGTGGCGGGAGCGAATATACTCGCCGCGAAATGGGCGCTCAGCCTGCCCGCGATCCACGGCGGTCACGAGGCGTGGCGGTACACGCTCATCTCGGGCGTCATTCCCGCGCTGCCGCTTCTCTTGATTCGGCCTTTTCTGCCGGAATCACCCGCGTGGCTGAAGAAACGCGAGTCGGGCACCCTCAAGCGGCCGAGCATCGCCGCCCTGTTTGCGCCGGAACTGCGCAAGACGACAATCCTCACGACCCTTATTTTTGCGTCCAGCTACGGCATCGCGTTTGGCGCCATTCAGCAGCTTCCCCAGATTCTCGGTGCGCAGCGGATCGGCACTCCGGCGGAAACCGGCCATGTCGCCGTGCGCGCCATCGCGAAGGAAAAAGGTGCGGCGGCCATGGCCACGGCGAAAGCCGCGAAACAGCCCGAGCCGCTGGCGCAGCGCGCGATGCGCCAGGCCGCCGGCAACGCGAGCGACCAGGTGGTCGCGGGCGTCACGTTGTGGCAGGAAATCGGCGGACTGATTGGGCGCTTCGTCCTCGCCGTGCTTGCGGTCGTCATCATCAGCCGGCGCACCCTCCTGCGCATTTTCCAGATCCCGGCCCTGCTCTTTGTCCCCTTCTTTTTCTGGTGGGTTTCGGGCCAGTTGGATAACGCCGACAGTCTCACCCTGATCAAGGCCGGCATTTTCGTGGCGGGGGTGTTCACCGTCGCGCAGTTCAGTTTCTGGGGAAACTACATCCCGCTCGTCTTCCCGGTGCACCTGCGTGGCACGGGCGAAAGCTTCGCGGCCAACATCGGCGGTCGCGTGCTCGGGACCGCTGCCGCGTGGCTGACGCTAACCCTCTCGGCCTCGGACAAACCCGATCCGGCGCGCGTGGCCCTGGTGGGCGCATGTGTGGCCGGGGCCTATGCACTCGTCGGCGTCGTGCTGACGCAGTTTCTGCCGGAGCCCAGTCCCGAAGGATTGAAGGAGTAAGGGGCGGGGTTCATCGACTGCGCCGACAGCTGGCGGCGCGGGTCGGCCGAATGCCGCCCCGGTTCGGGCGCAACTCAGTTTCTGGTCAGCGCGAACGTGGCACGGGCGTCCCGCCCGTGGGAGGCGCTCCGCGCCGCCTACATGGGCAGGATGCCCATGCCACACACGAGCAAGATGCCCGTGCCACGACAGGCTCCGACGCGCTGTCCAGAAACTGAGATGCGCCCGCCGGTTCGCCCCGAGGGCTGCCGGTCAGGCAATTATTGGCCGAGGCTGGCGCGCAGATCCCGTAGCGACCAGCGGAAGACCAGCCAGCCGCTGCCGAGATTGAGGGCGACGATGCCGGCCAGAAGGCTTCCCACCAACAGCACCGTGGGCGCAGGGGGCAGGGTGCGCAGGCCGGGCCACACCGCGACCGCCGACGCGATTGCCCCAATCACAATGCCCCACGCGACGAGCCGGCCGAATTCCGCAAACACCATTCGCCCCAGCACGCTGCGCGGCAGGCCAATGGCGCTCATCACCGCAAACTCCCCGCGGCGCTCGCGCAGATTACGCGCGACGACGATGGCGAGGCCGAGGCTGCCGAGGATGACGCCGAGGGCGCCGAGCACATTGAAGATGGCGATGTAGGTGTTTTCGATCTGGTGAAATGCGGTGAGGACGTCGCGCGTGATTTCCACCCGGCCGCCCGCATCGCGCGCCGCGGCTTCGAGCCGGTTTCTTAGCCCGGGCAGGTCCGCCGGAATTTTGGCATCAACGAGAAACACGGAGTAACCCGGGTTGGACGGAAATTTATGGAGGAAGCGCGGCTCGTCGACGAGGAGGTAGCCTTGAAAAATGGAGTCGGCGATGGTCCCCGCAATCCGCACGTCAAACGACCGGCCGTTTTCATCCGTGTAGGCAATCACGTCGCCGACCTTGCGCTTCAGCGCCCACATCAGCGTCGTCTCATCGACCAGTGCAGGGATGGCGCCAGCCGCCGCGGAGGTGCCGAGCGCGTTCCAGCCGGATGCGCCCTCGGGTGCGCCGGCGATCTTCGGCTTGAAAGCACCGCGGGCGGCGAGCCGGCCCGAGTCGACCGCCAGCAGGCGCGGCTGCGCCGTGGTGTTCAGGTTGAAACAGTTGGCGTTGTCCCCGACGCCCGAGCGTAGGGGAATGATTTCGCCGAGCTCTGCCACGTCTCGTTCGAAAATCTCAAAGCCCTTGGTCTTGCCGTCGCGCGCGGGGTTCTGGGCCGCCGTCGTCTCGACCAGGAACGCAAATCCTCCTGTGCCGCTGGCACGCTCGAGCCAGTCGGCGCCGACCTGTTTTCGAAAGGACGCCACCGACAATACCATGAACACGGCAATCGCAATCAGTCCCACCACCGTGAGGCTGCGTGCCCGCCGGGCATTCAGATTCAACCGGCCGAGCTCAGCCGCATCAAAGACCGGATCCCGCGCGGCACCCGCGACAGATCTGATTCGCGACAGCGAACGGCGGCAGGCTGCGAGGCCGGCCACCAACAGCGAGAAACCTGCGAGATAAAATGCCGCCTGCGCCGGGAGTCCGCGACCCGACAGGGCGAGTGCGATGACACTAATCATCGTCGCCGCCACCGCGATGATGAGGGACGATTTCCGTCCGCGTCCCGCCGGAACGATTTCCTGCGCCTGCGCGGCAAGGCGGATCGAGAGCGTGCGGCGCGTCTGTTTCCGAATGGCGAGCCAGATGGCGAACAGTGAAATCAGCAGGAAGACGACGACCCCCATCGCCACGCTCGCGGGTGTCGCCGCAAACCGGAACGTGGACCCTGCACCCTGTCCGGCCCAGATCGATTCGAGAAAACGCAGGATGCCACGCGTGTAGAGTGCTGCCAGCGGGAGGCCGATGAGGCAGCCGACCAGGAGCAATACGAAACCCTCCGCCAGCCGCCAGCGCAGCACCTGTCGCGCCGCGAGTCCCACCGCGCCGAGAAGCGCATCCTCCCGGTTGCGCTGGAGCAGGACGAATTGAAACAACATCGCGACCAGGCCCAGCGCCGCGACGATGAGAAAAAAACTCATGCCGATGAACAGTCCGCCAAAGTCGACCGCTGACTTTGCCCCCTGCTGCGCGCTGTCACGCAGATTGCGCAGCAGCAATTGGTTCATTTCGGGCCGCAGTGCGCCGAGCAGAATGGCCGTGAGATCCGACTCGCGCTCGCGCGCCAGCGGGATCCGCAGCGCCGTGTCGCGTCCCCAGCGGGTCGACCAGATATCGCGGCCACCGGCCAGCGACAAAAATGCCTTGGGTGCGCCACGATGGTCGTCCCAGTAGCGTTCATCCTTTTCCCGGATCCGCTCCAGGTCGAGGGGAAGCCCCGGATCCCATTCGCTCTGATTCTGCGTGTCGCTGATGCCGGGAAACTCCGGCATCCACGCCGCGTCCGCCGCGAGCCCGCGCAGCGGGACGATCGCGCGCACGCGGAACGTGGTTTGCTGTTCAATCAGCGCCCCGGCCGGATTGAGCTGGAAATAGGTCAGCCGTACGTCGTCGCCCGCCGCCGCCTGGAGATCTTCTGCCAGCCAGTCGTTGAGCACGATGTCCCGCGCGGCCATATCCGCCGGGAGAAACGGCGCGGCGGCAGCGCTGGTGGCCGTGGCGATCGAATACGGCGCGGCGCGACCTCCCTTGCGCAGCTCATTCACCAGGTAGGAAACTACCGGCTGCGCACTGGGAATCGCCGCCACGATTGGGTTGGCCAGTTCCGGGTCCAGGAAAACGCGGTCGGACGTGACCTCGAAAACAGCGGCCTTATCGCGCCAATGAAGCGACAGCCCGTAATCGGCGAGCCGCATCGAGCTGGCCAGGGCGCGCTCGAGATGGGCGGATGGATTTGCCGGTGCCGGGGTAGGGCTGCCGCTTGCCGGCATGCCGTCGCGGCTATCACCTGCGCTGCGCGACGGCACGGCGGCAAGCGCCGGCCCTACCGCGGAGACATCATCGATCAAAATCAAATTCGCCCGGCCCGGCCGGCTGAGACTCTCCTGCAGCAGTTTTATCGGCAGAAAAATGGAGGGCTGCGCGATTTGGGTGGTGTCGAGCGTGAAACGGCCGAACGACGCGTCACCCACAATTGTCCCAACCTTGCAGCGGAGGTTCTGGAGTTTGCTCTCCGCGCCTGCGACCGGGGCGTTGCCCGCCAGGATTCCCGGCTTGTGTAACCGGACGATGACGGTGTCGCCGACTACCAGCTTCAATCTTTGCGCGAGCGTCTCATTGACGGCGACGGTGGAGGTCGCCGCGTCCAGCGGGACGGTGACGGGCGTCGGCGCGAACTGCCAGAAAGCGTCCGTCACGCCCACCAGTTGAACCTGATTCGCCGCCGCCTGGGTCGTGGCCTGCGTGGCGGTGCCCCGGGCAAACATCACCGGCGCGGCGCGGACTTTCGCCGCTGCGGCGAACTCATTGGCGAGTTCCTGCCGAAAAAACCGATCGCCCGCTGCGATGAGATGCGTCGTCCGGCCGATCCGATTCTGGCCAATCTGCTGCAGGGAGGCCGAGACCGAATCCCCGGCAAACAACGCGCCGAGCAGCACCGTGGCGCCCAGCACCGCCCCCGCGAGCACGCCGAGATAGGCGAAGCGGTAGTGGAGGAGACTCTGAAGAATGTAGCGCCGGGCGGTCATCGTTGGGAAAGACGTGAGTTTTGAGTTCCGATCCCAACTCAAAACCCAAAACCCAGAACCCAAAACCAAGCAGTTTGTGGCGCGATCGACGTGCCGTTCGACTGAGTCACATCGCGCCACATACTTGATATCCGTTACCGAACGAGCCGGCCCGCTTCGAGGCGGTAGGTTTTCTGCAAGCGTTGCGCGAGGCCGGGGTTGTGGGTGACGACCACCAGCGCGACCTGCGCTCCGGCGTTCGTGCGCAGGAGCAGGTCGGCGATGCGTTCGCCGGTGGCGGGGTCGAGCGAACCCGTCGGCTCGTCGGCGAGGATGATCTTCGGCTGGTTGATCAACGAGCGGGCGATGGCGACGCGGAGTTGTTCACCGCCCGACAGCTGCCAGGGTTGATACGTCATCCGATCCTGGAGGCCCACCTGCTCGAGCAACGATTCCGCGCGCGCGCGAGTGGTCGCGGTGTCCTCCTCCCAGCCACCCGCGAGTCGCGGGACGAGGACATTTTCCAGCACCGTGCATTGCGGCAGGAGATAGTGGAGCTGGAAAATGAAGCCAATCGATCGGTTCCGAAAACGCGCCGCCGCCGCCGGGTCGAGTCCGCCCAGCGCCATCCCGCAGATCGTGATCGCGCCGGAGGTGGGCTGATCGAGGGCGCCGAGCAGGTTGAGCAAGGTGGTCTTGCCACTGCCAGAGTGGCCGACGATCGCGACGGTTTCCCCGGCGCCGACTTTGAGGTCAAGTTCCTGCAGCACGGGCACTGGGCCGGCCGGGCTGGCGTAGGACTTGGAAATCCGGGAGGCGTCAATCATGTCAGTTCAGTATTTTCCAGCGGCGCGACTTGAATTCGAATACGGGAAGAACCCCGCCAGGGACCTTCTCGACTTCGATCCGGATCTGAAAGGCGGCGCGGAGGTGCGTTGTCAATTCATCGGACGGATCGCGGGTCTCGTCGCTGGTTTCGAAACGGACCCTGACTTCCGGCAGCGTCTGGCGCTGGTCGATTTCCACTTGATATTCGCGGACGCCGCCCACCGCGCGCACCACCGCCTCCACCGCTGCCGGATAGAGATTAACGCCGCGTACGATCACCATGTCATCGACGCGCCCGAGGATGCCTCCTGCGAGGGCGAACTCGGCCGGATCTTCCCCGGGAAGTTCGACGGGCCGGACGAGATCGCCCGTCCGGTAGCGGAGCAACGGACAAGCATCCCGCCCCAGCGTCGTCAGCACGAGCTCGCCGCTCTCGCCTCGCGGGACGGGTTGGTTCAGGCCCGGCTTCAGCACTTCGCAGATATACCGGTGGTGCATCACGCGAAGCAAGGTGGGTTGTTCGGCACAACCGTAAGACACGGGACCGACCTCGGTCATGCCGTGGTGGTCGATGACGCGTGCGGTCGGCCAGCTTTCCTCAATCCGGGCGCGAATCTCCGGGACGCTGCCGCCGGGCTCGCCTGCGACCATGACGCGTTCGACGCCCGACGCACGCAGGTCGATCGATTCCTGCCGCGCGACATCCGCGAGGCGCAACGCGTAGGTTGGCGTGCAGCACAGGAGTCGCGGCCGTCGTGCGAGGAGAAAGCGCAGGCGTTCGCTGCTGCTCATCCCGCCAGCCGGGATCGTGCGGAGGCCAAGCTGCTGGGCTGAGTCGAAGGCCGACCAGAAGCCGAGGAACGGCCCAAATGAAAACGCGAAGAACACGGCATCCCCCCGTTGCGCGCCGGCCTTTTGCCAGATGATTTTCCAGTTCTCCAACAACCACTGCCAACTTTCCCGGTCATCGAGCCAGAGGATCGGCCGCCCGCCGGTCCCGCTGGTCTGGTGGAACCGGGTGTAGGTTTCCTGCGGATAGGTCAGGGTTGATCCGTAGGGTGGGTTTTCCACCTGGTCGCGCGCGAGTTCCTGCTTGGTGGTGAACGGCATTTGCACCCGGAAACGCGCCAGCGAATCGAAACCCGCCAGGCTGTCTGCCGCGGACAGCTTGCGCCGGTAGAACTGGTTCGTGGGAGCGATCGCGGCAATCAGGCGGTTGAGGGCGGCCAGCTGCTGTTGCGCGAGTGCCGCCATGGCGATCAGTGCCGGTCGGGGGCGGAGGCCGCCGGGCGGGCGACGGCAGCCTTGGGTGCGGGCGCGGGCTTGTAGAAGCTGACGATGCAGCCCCCCGCCGCAGCCATGACGATGCCGAGGTAGAACTGCCAGGGCACGCCGGCGAGGCCGCCCTTGGGCGGATGCATCCAGGTGGCCACGATGGCATTCACGATTGGCGCGCCGGCGAAGACGATCGACATCACGACCTGCGGGGTGCCCTTGGCGCCGAAGGCGAGCAGGATGCCGAACGCGCCAATCGCGCCGAGCGCGCCGGCGAAAAGCGACACCCAGATGCCCTTGCTCGTGAAGCTGAAGTCGGAACCGTTCATCTTGAGCAGCGCC